>JAFTMP010000018.1 GCA_017452335.1 Clostridia bacterium | reverse complement strand
GCCGCCAGCGCTTCCCCGCGGAAGCCCAGCGTCACGCTCCCGTCAAGATCTCTTTCATCCTTGATCTTGCTGGTGGCGTGTCTGAGGATACACAGCTCCGCGTCGTCCTTGGACATGCCGCTTCCGTTATCGGTCACGCGGATCATGCCGCTACCGCCGCGGCGGATCTCCACCTCGATCTCGCTTGCTCCTGCATCAATGGCGTTTTCAAGCAGCTCCTTCACCACCGATGCGGGGCGATCTACCACCTCGCCTGCGGCAATCAAGTTGGCAACTTGAAAATCCAGTATATTGATCTTTCCCACGGGATCCCTCCTTTCGTTTGGTTTTGTTTATGATAGACTCTTTTTTAGTTCATACAACAGCGTCATCGCTTCCAGGGGCGTGATCATGTCCATTTGGGTGTTGCGAAGCTTTTCTCATAAACCCTTTTCAATATAGCTGTCAATGGTCATATTGTCTTCTTCCTCGATCTTGGGAGCGCGTGGCTGTGCCACGCCCTTTTCTTCAAGTGTTTTTAATGTTTCTCGCGCGATCTTAATGACTTCGTTTGGCACGCCCGCCAGCTTCGCAACCTCAATACCGTAGCTATCGTCCGCCGCACCGGGCAGGATCTTTCGAAGGAACACCAGGGTGTCCCCCTTCTTCTTTGCGGCAATGTGATAATTGACAATGCCGTTTTTGCCGTCTGCCATTTCGGTAAGCTCGTGATAGTGGGTGGCAAAGAGCGCCTTGGCGCCCAGCTTTTTGCCTGCGGTATACTCTGCCACTGCCTTGGCAATGGACATACCGTCGTAAGTAGAAGTGCCTCTGCCGATCTCATCATAGATGATCAGCGAGCGCTTGGTGGCATTTTTTAAAATAGACGCCACCTCATTCATTTCCAGCATAAAGGTGGAGGTGCCCGAAGCAAGATCGTCGGAAGCCCCCACACGGGTAAAGAGCTTGTCTACAATACCGATGCGTGCTTCGCTTGCCGGCACAAAGGACCCGATCTGTGCCATCACAGTGATCAGCGCCACCTGGCGCATATAGGTGGATTTACCCGCCATATTGGGGCCTGTAATCATCATCAGACGGTTATGCCCTGTGTCAAGCATGGTGTCATTGGGCACAAACGCGCCGTCTTTGACGTACTTTTCCACCACGGGGTGACGCCCTTCAGTAATTTTGATCACATCATCATAGGTGATCTCGGGGCAGACGTAGCCGTTTTCCACGGCACAGAACGCCAGTGAAAGATAAACGTCCAGCTCCGCGATGCAAGAAGCGCTCTTGCGGATACGCTCCATATTGTCGGTGAGCTTCTTGCACAGCATGAGGAAGATCTCATATTCCAGTGCCGCATCCTTATCGCCCGCGCCTAAAATGGTGCTCTCCAAGTTCTTTAATTCCTCGGTGATGTACCGCTCTCCTGTAGTCAAGGTTTGGCGGCGCACATAATCCTCGGGAAGGGTCAAGCCTTCGTTGGCAACCTTTGAAATTTCAATGTAATAGCCGAACACCCGATTGTAGCCCACCTTGAGGTTTTTTACCCCCAGGCGCTCTCGCTCGCGGTTTTCGATCTTCTTTAAGTACCCGCCCGCGTTATCCATGATCTCGCGCAGCTTGTCCACATCTTGATTGTAGCCATCCTCCACAAAGCCCCCTTCCCTTACCGAAAAGGGCGGTTCTTCCTTGATGGCACTGTTGAGCAGTGTGTACAGATCCGCAAGCTCATCTATTCTGTTATATAAATCCCGCAGAGCATCGCTTTGACAGGACTGCAACAGCGCTCTTACTCCGGGCAATACCGCGATGGTATTGGCAATGGCGCGCAAATCCTTACCGCCTGCCGAGCCGTATACCACCTTGGTCATCAAGCGTTCAATATCCAGCACCGGCTGTAGCTGTGCTTTTAGTTCCGAGCGAAGCAAAAACTGCTCTGCAAGCTCTGCAACGGCAGATTGTCTATATAAAATTTTCCGCTGGTTTACCAGAGGCTGTTCCACGTACTGACGAAGAAGTCTTGCGCCCATTGCGGTACAGGTGTAGTCTAACACCCACAATAAGCTTCCCTTCTTTTCCTGCTGGTGCATGGTGCGGCACAGCTCTAAGTTTCTTCTGGTGTTGCTGTCTAAAAAGAGATACTGCCCATCGCCATACACATTTAAGCTCTTGGCGCTGAATTTCTCGCTTTTTAGCGCACCCGAAACATAAGAGATCAGCGCCCCTACCGTTAAAAGAATGGGATACTGCTCCTCGGGATAGCCCGCAGGACTGCCAAGGCTCCTTGTAAAGGCGGCAATGGCACTCTGCTGTTCAAACTGAGGCATATTATCATAAAGCTTTGCCTGCAAACGGTTTTTAAGATAGTCAAGCAGCTCGCCCTCAACGGCGCAGTTTGCAATGACCTCCTTGGGGGCATACAGCGCCAGCTCGCTGATGAGCCGCTGGGTCTGCCCTGCGCTTACTGCCGTGGCAGAAAGGTCGCCCGTTGAAATATCGGCAACGCACAGCGCCCATTGCTCTTTTGTAAAATACAGCGCGCAGATATAGTTATTCTCTTTTTCATCAAGCTGAGTGTTATCGGTCACCGTACCGGGGGTGACGATGCGCACCACATCCCGCTTGACGATGCCCTTTGCCTGCTTGGGATCCTCCATCTGCTCGCAAATAACCACCTTGTAGCCTTTGTTGACCAGGCGTCCGATATAGTTGTCGGCAGAATGATAGGGGATACCGCACATGGGGGCACGCTGCTCTAAGCCGCAGTCTCTGCCCGTTAAGGTCAGCTCTAATTCCTTTGACGCTGTTTTGGCGTCTTCAAAAAACATCTCGTAAAAGTCACCGAGTCTGAAAAAGACCAGTGCGTCGGGGTATTGCTCCTTGACTTCAAGATATTGGGTCATCATGGGGGATAATGCCATGGTGTAGTTCCTGCCTTTTATAAAATAGGGGCACCGTATCGGTGCAAAACGGCAAAATCAGCCGTTCTTAGTGGCATCCGCCGCAGGTGGAGCAATCGTGGGTACATCCTTCGGTAGATTGACCCGTGATCTGCGCCATCATGGTGTTGTTGACTCTGGTGATCAAGTCATTGAGCTCGTTTTGTGCCTTCTCATAGTTCTTGTATACATCGGTAGCAAGCACCTCCTCGTAGATCTCGGTGATGCGGTTTTGAATGGAGGAGATCAAGTTGTTACCATGATCCTCGCCCATCAGTGCCGCCAGTGCCTTTTGCTGAACATCAAATTCGGTGGTGAGCTTGATGATGCGTTCGTCCTGCTCATAGGCCTCTTTGCACGCCTGCGCTCTTTTGCCGATCTCGTCTTCCTTGATTGCAAGACCCAGCAGTCTTGCCATTTCCATAACTTCCATTTTATTTTCCTCTTTTCTGTGATTTTCTATAATTATTGTGCCAGCTCTCCGAACAGCGCATACGTCTCACTTTTTGTAATGCGCACTGCCGCGTACTGTCCGATC
>JAFTMP010000017.1 GCA_017452335.1 Clostridia bacterium | reverse complement strand
GTGGATTTCTCGATCCTCTTTTTTCTCATACTCATTTTTGCCCTTAAATAGATGCTTTTTTCTTTTTTTGATTAAACTTTTTCGCACGCATTGAAAAAAAGCTGTCTCAAATGCGATTGTTTCGCATTTGAGACAGCTCCTTTTTGGTGCACCTGCAGGGATTCGAACCCGGGACCCACTGATTAAGAGTCAGTTGCTCTACCAACTGAGCTACAGGTGCATTTATCGGACGGGCGATATTATAGCACAGTCCGTCCGATTTGTCAAGCCTTTTTTTGAAAAATATTTGCTTTGCGCGAAAAAATCCTTATTTCAGCACGGTCAGCGTTTCAAGAACGGTGCTTACCAGCTCGGCATTTTTCACTACCTCGGTTACGGTAACGGTGTAGGTCTTTTCACCCACGGTCAGAACATACTGGGTCTGATCCATGGAGACGCTTTCGGTTTTCGTAGTCTGGGTGATGGTGGTCAGCTTGATGCCGTTATGCTCTTTGTGTGCAACGGTTGCGTTGGTGACGGTCAGACCCATTTCGGCATAGACGGGAATGTACACTTCATTGTATTTTTCGGTGGTCAGGTCTTCATAAGCGTTGGTCTTCGCTTCGTATACCACGGTGATGTTGTTATTATTGGTGGTGTCGGTGAGAATAACGTTGCTACCGTCGGTTTTGGTGAAGGCTTCGGGGTAAGCGAAGGAGATGTCGCCGTTGTCATAAAGAGTGTAGCCCTCGGGAAGAGCGGCGGGCTTGGACTGCTCTTCGGGGGAGCTTACGGGTGCGGAGGGGGTAGCCTCGGGGCTGTTTTCCTCGGGGGTATCGGTAGTCTCTGCGGTGCAGGAAGCGCACAGTGCAAGCAGGGAGAGTGCCATCATCAGGGCAAGTGCAAGGGTCAATAATCTTTTCATTTTTAAGTATTCCTTTCGTGTTTTTCGGTTCATCCTTGAACGAATAGCATTATACATATTTCAATCTGTTTTGTCAAGAGGAGCACGCGCCAAAAAAGCCAAATTCAACTAACGGTTTAGTTTTTTTGCGGTTTTCCCTGCTTTTCTGCGGCAGAATCGCAGAGTTTTTCTTCAAAGCGCCCACGGTATTCCCGCAGCAAAATGTCCCGCATCTGCTCGGGTGCGTCTGCACAGCCCTCTTTCAGCCATTTTTTAATCAGCGCATTCAGCCCGCCCCGAAAGAAGAGCATGCGGTAGTCCAGTTCCTGTTGCTCCCCGCCCTCAAGAGCCGCGATGTCATAAAGCTTTAAATTGTCCGTGCGGTCATACCCCAATTTAAAATAAAAGCTGTAGAGCACTTGGTTTTCTCTGATGTGATAAAAAAGCTTTAAGAAGTATTTCTCAATGCTGTCCCCCGGCACCTGCTTTTCAAAGAGCTCGTTGGTGGTCTGCTCCAAGCGCACACGAAGCTTGCCTGCAAGATCGTAAAGATCCTCATAACTTGCATAAAAAGTACTGCGGTTGATGCCTGCGGCGGTGCAAATGTCGCTGACTTTGATCTGCGAAAGCTCCTTTTCTTTTAACTGCTCCAAAAAGACCCGCTCGATCTTCTCAACAGACTCCCGTTTTCTTTTGTTGTTTTTGGTATTCATGGCGCTCCTTTTTTATTAAACCGACAAATGTTGGAATATTGATGGTTGATTTTGTTTTTCTTTTATAGTATACTACAAAAGGATTAAAAAGACAACTGTTGGAATAATGATTTTTTTAAAAAATAAAAAAGGAGAAGACTATGAAAAAAACGATTGCATGGATCGCGGGTATCGGAAGTGCATTGGTACTGCTTGGGGGTATTTTGCTGTTGTTCACACCCAAGGTCGTTTCCACGGTGTTTGGCGCGGTGCTCTGTTGCTTGGCGCTGGAGACGGGGATTGTGTCGCAAATTTTAATCAGTCCCGTGCTGTTGGCGGCAGGGATCGTGATCATTGCCGCGCCAAAGGCTGTGGGTGGGATCATGCTCATTTCTGCCGGAGGGCTGGGGGTGTTGTTAAACGGCTTGATTCTGATAAACGGCAGAAAAAGGGAATGAATAATGAAAAGAGCTTTCTCTGATAAAAAACGAGAAAGCTCTTTTGCGTTTACCTGTAAGTGGATGGTATGGGATGCAAAAGTATCCCTCCACCACGCCGCGCAAATGGTTGATCCGCAAGCAAAAATAACTCCCGCGTGCGTGGTCCCCCTCCCTTTAGGCAAGGGAGGCGAGAACAGGAGATGCGCGCGCCTACGGCGCGCTCGGTAGTTTTAAAGACGGAAAGATTACACTTTCAGATCGTAAAATAGTCTTTTATCTACCAAAAGAGTATTGAAACGCATGGAACAATGAAATCTATAATTTCGGCGTCCGATAGCAAACAATACCTTCACGCGTTCCTTTTTCAACCTGTTAGCCTTCCGCAACGCGGAAGGCGCACCGCTGATTTGCCTCCCTTGCCTAAAGGGAGGGGGACCATTTTGCATAAATGCAAAATGGTGGAGGGATATATGCCCCTTGCCTAAAGAGGGGGACGGACCGCGGCGAAGCCGTGGTGGGGAATACTCTTGCCTCCTTTGCTTGTTTTGGTGTCATGGCGAGGGATGTTGGTAATACAAATTGCCGTATTCTTGTGCGCCGATGATGGCAAAATCACGTCTTCTGCATCTAACTGCGATAGCCCCTTGAATTTGACCTATTTTCCCTTCCCAAACAAATTGTTTTTGATATAGTTACGCACCGGCAGATCCTCGCCCGCTCTTGCGCGGGTGCGGTTGCCCGCATGCTTGAAGAGCACCAACAGCGAGATCAGAGCGGTCACGACGAACACCCCAAGGCTTCCGCTGGTCACCGCAGAGCCGATGGGGAAAAGAGCGCAGGCAGAAAAGGGAACCACGTAGGTATAGTTGACAATGAGCATGAGCACGATGGCAAAAACGAAGATCACCACAAACTGCAGGGGATCGTACGCCAGCATCACTCCCGCAAAGGGCGCAAGCCCCTTGCCCCCTTTGAATTTGAGATAAAAGGGGAAAATGTGCCCCGCAACGGCGGCGCCCCCTGCCACCAGCCCGGAAAGTGACCAAAGGGGGAAGAGCGCCTGCCCCAGCTTGTAGGCGCAAATTGCTTTTAAAATATCCAAAAGCATCACCAGCGCGCCGAACTTTTTGCCGATGATGAGCATGGTGTTCATGGCGCCCAAATTGCCCGTTCCGGATTCTTTTAAGTTTTTCTTTTTTATTTTGGCGATCAGTGCCGCGGGAGAAAGCGACCCCAGCAGATAACCGCTCAGCATACAAAATAGGATCTTCAAGGTTGGGCCCTCCTTTTACAGTGTCGAAATATGGGATGCTCTGCCTACACTGTACAGTATTTCTTTTAACCAAATGTTAATTCTATGTTTGAGAAAGATTAAAAGAACCTCTAAATGTTCTCGCGGCACTGCGGTGCGTTTTAAAGAAAATTCAGAGGTTCTCTTATTAAATTGTATCAAGTCCGGCTTGAAAGCGAAAAGCACGGCGGTCTTGCTCTTTTATTCGCTTTTTTGAACCGATATGTTTTTTACCGCGTGCAGATTATGTCCTGCGCCCGTTGCAGAGGTGATTCCAAGACGGGTGTATTCGGTTTTTTCTACCGGATTGGATATTTTCAAAACGCCGTCAACGTACGCCTCGCAAATACCGTCCTTTACAACGATCTTCAAATGATGCCATTGCTCATCCTCAGACTCGGGAAGCTCTCCTGAAGCAATGTGGTTGCCTGCACTTTCTTTTATAAGAGCAATGTGGTTGGTTTGGTAAGGGTCACTTCGCTCGCTGTTGTAATAGGTATCCAATTCGATACCGTACCCCTTGCAGCCGGAGAACCCAATATCCAAACCGTTATGTATCATTTCGGACGGTTGATCGGCATAAAAGGCAACAACGATGCCGTCTGCGCCGCCATAGCTGCGATTGGTGCAGCCCGTGTAATAGTCCATCTCAAAGGTAAAATCTCCGGTAATGGCGTCATTG
>JAFTMP010000181.1 GCA_017452335.1 Clostridia bacterium | reverse complement strand
TACCGTTTCGGTGGATGAGGCTATCTTTATTCTCCAACGTCAAGGGTATCTCGTTACCCCTGCAACTTCTTAACCTGTTTTGATACCGTTTTTTCGACTACCTCAAGGTGGTCTTTGTTGTTATGCCTTTTAGTGGCTGGTAGCTTGTTGGTTTATTTCAAACTTACCCCTTTCCTATTATTTATACAGCTTATTTATACAGCACCGATCTCTGCCAAAAGAGATCAATCAACAAAATACACTGCCAGCAAAGGTAAGAGCTTATTTAACTTCCCCTGCACGGTTCTGTGCCAGGTTCTTAACTCCTTCTCTGCCTGCCCGCCGCCGCCTTTGGTATAGTTGGTTCTGAATTTCCAGTTGATGTTGTCAAGCTCGCTTGACCAAATGGAAACGAAATCGTGATACACGCCCGCCTTCGTCAGCTCCAGCAGCTCCATGGCTCGTGCATCCCCGTACCGTTTGCCCAGCAGGTTCTTAACATACGCAGGAGTGACCCACAGCGCCGAATAGTAACCCATGAGCTCCAGCGTTGCCGTCACGGCGGGGAACTTTTCATCCCCAATGGCGTTGCAAATGACATACTGGCTGATGCCGTCGGAAAGCTGGGAGGCGTAGCCCAAGGAGGGGCTGTTTTCATCAAACTGGGCATGTCTCAGCATGGGCGGGGGCAGGATGTAAAAATCATCCTCCATATCGGAAAGATCTTCTGCGGCACAGGACAGCGTATTGAGAGTCACCAAGGTCTTCCCTCTTTTAAAGACCTCCATAATGGATAGATCCGCGCCCGTCTCGTCAGTCAGCCACGGGATGGTGGCGGCGTTGCTTTCACAAAGGAGGGTATACAGCTTTCCAAAAAAGGCTTTGTTTTGATCGCTGTTAATGGTCAAAACTGGCGTACCCCCTCCATCCTTTTGCCCATAGCGCCCGCGGCTTCCCGCAAAGAGCACATCCACCATGTGGTTATTAAGCTGTTCGTTGTAGGTCATCAGCCCTACTTGATCTTCAAAACCCACTTCCCCCTTGGTGTTGCCGTTATCCAAATACAATAGATCTGCAAGCTCGATGAGAAGATCCATGGTCCAGTAACCCTTTTTCACAATATCGTAAGGGTCGCTGTAGCCCCCCGAGTGGCGAAGCTTTGCGATTTGGTCGGCATAGTCTGCCCAAAGATCGGTGTTCACATAGGAAACGAACAGCCCGCCCGTGTGGGCAAGGTTCAAGTCTCCCGTGAAATAATAGTTGCTTCTGTCTCTATAGGCTACCTCTTCAAAAAGGGCACGATCCCACCAGGGCGCATCAAGATTTAAATAATTGCCCATGTCCTTTGACCGAGCGGGGGTATAGAAGCATCCCTCTGCATCGCTGATGCAAAGCCCCAGATCAAAGCGCTGGTAGAGCCCCAGCACATCGTAGGTATAGACCTTTGACGTTAGGATGGGAAGCATTTCGCTGATCATCTTCTGCATGCTCACCACTTTTGAAAGCTCGATCTTCACATCCAATTCTTTTTCTACCTGCTCGTTGCGCCGTTTTACTTGCACATTGACCGCGTTTTCGGGATCGTCCTGCGCGCCAAGGTCAATGGAGCGGCTGTTTTCCCCCTCCTCGCACACCGCAAAGCGGATCACTGCCCCGTCAAAGGTCTCCCCAATTTGCGGCTTTGGCAATTGCTCCTCTTCCACACTGTGCGCCGGGCTCTGTTCGCTCACCGGCGTCTCATCGGACGCCTGCGCTGAAGGCTCTTGAGTCTGGGGCTTTAGTAACGGTCCGCTTTGGCAGGAAAGAAACTGCGGAGCGGACAGGCAAAGGGTTAAAGCCAGCGCCGCGGCTCTTAAAAATATACGGTTTTTCATAGTTTCCTCCTATATGATCAATCAGTCAAAAAAGCGTTTTGGTGCTCCCCTTTTAGTATACAAAATTTGCCCTTTGCTGTCAAGCACAGGAGCGGTGCTTACACTATATAAGTCGTCATTTTTTATATTTTTTGCACCTGCAGGTGCAAAAAATATAAAAAAGTGCCCCAACCCTTCGGTCAAGGCACCCTTTATTCAGTTTTGGACAGGCGCATCGGCTCGTTTCTCCTCTTGTTCGCTTGCATTTTTGGCAAGAATGATCGTCAAAACGATCGCCGCCGCCACGAGCACCCCGCCCGCAATGGGTAAAATGGTTTTCAAGGCAGCGTTCATCTTGTATTCCTTCAAAACCAGCGGCTTGCTGAATTTTGAAAAATCATAGTTTTCACTGCAAAACATGGCGACTGTAAAACGAGAAGCCCCAAACACCGGCTCCAGCTTTGGATAGATCTTCTCATATTCCTTTAAAATATCTCGAAACTCTTCCACAGGCATGATCCAGCAGGGGTCGTTTGGTGATTGCACCGTCAGATTTTCCATATAGTCCGCTTGGGTACTGATGGAGGCATACACCATGCAGTCGCCCTTGTCCGTCACGATATACCCGCAGGCACCGTCATGATTATCGCGGTCCCCGAAAAAATAAAGCTCCTTGATGACCGTCCCCGGGGAGAAAAAGTTTTCGGGATGGTCAAGAATTTCAAAGCACAAAAAGATGTTTTCTTGATTGGGGCGCTCTGAAATATCTTTTAGTTCCCCTGTCTCTTGATTGATATACACCTTCCGAATGCTTCCGTCCTCCCCCGAGCGCACATAAAAGGTGGGGTCTTCATCGACACGAAGCAGCTCGGCGGCATCTTCTCTTGTTAAAAAGTCGGTAGCATCCACCACCTTGTCTTGATTACTTAACGCCACCTTGAAATAAGGGACCACCTGCACCACCTCATCCTCGGGGTGCTGCTTGACCAGCTCCAAATATTCAGCGGGAATATTGACCGAATCGTAGGGGCGCTCGGTCTGCTCTTTTCCTTGCTGTGCCATCGCGCCGCAGGGAAAAAGCATGCAGAACACCAAAAGAACCGCGGCAAAGTAAAGAATCGCTTTATTTTTCATCATTAACCTCATTTGCACCTGTCCCTGCAGTCTTCATCGGCAAAAGAAGCGGATCTTCAAGCCGTTTCTCTTTTTTTGCAGACAATTTTCTTTCCGAAGTATATTTTCAATTTCAAGGAAGGGCTCATGCCCTTCTATATTTATTTTAGCACAAACGCCGAGCGTTTGTCAACAACCGGGCTAAAAAGACTGTTAAATTCTGCCTTTTGCACAAAAAACGGCTTAAAACTGTGCAAGATCACCAATTCGCAATGATTCTAAGCACCCAAAAGGATTTTTTCAAAAAGTCGCCTGCTATTTTGCAAAAAAAGTGCGTTACACTCTTGATTTTCGCCGGCTTTTCCTGTATAATAAATACTTGGAAGACTCCAAAGAAAATAAGAAACAAGGAGATATAAGAACATGAGCAATTGTGAATACGCAATGAGCAGCGAAGTACAGGAAATGTGCGTCGTTGCACAGGGCCCCAATCACGGTCCCGCTCCCCTGCCTGAAGAAGGCAAATGGGTGCAGGCAAAGCAACTGGCTGACATTTCCGGTTACACCCACGGTGTAGGCTGGTGTGCTCCTCAGTAGGGTGCTTGCAAGCTGTCCCTGAACGTAAAGAACGGCATCATCGAAGAAGCACTGGTTGAGACCATCGGCTGCTCCGGTATGACCCACTCCGCAGCAATGGCTGCTGAGATCCTGCCCGGCAAGACCATCCTGGAAGCACTGAACACCGACCTTGTATGCGATGCGATCAACACCGCTATGAGAGAGCTGTTCCTGCAGATCGTATACGGCAGAACCCAGTCGGCGTTCTCCGAAGGCGGTCTGGTAATCGGCGCAGGTATGGAAGACCTTGGTAAGGGCGCACGCTCCATGGTTGGTACCATGTACGGCACCAAGGCTAAGGGCGTTAGATACCTGGAAATGACCGAAGGCTACTGCACCAGAATGGCTCTGGACGCAGACGACCAGGTAATCGGTTATGAATTCGTTTCTCTTGGAAAGATGACCGACTTCATCAAGAAGGGCATGGAGCCTAATGAAGCATACGAGAAGTCCAAGGGTACTTATGGCAGATTTGCAGACGCGGTCAAGTACATTGACCCCCGTAAAGAATAATTAGGAGGTAATGACGATGGCATTGTTTGAAAGCTATGAAAGAAGAGAAGCCAAGATCCTTGGCGTTCTGAAAGAATACGGCATTTCCTCTGTTGAAGAGTGCAAGGAGATCTGCTCCGCAAAGGGTATTGATCCCTACAAGATCGTTGAAGAAACCCAGCCCATCGCATTCGAGAATGCAAAGTGGGCATACACCGTTGGCGCCGCTATCGCAATCAAGAAGGGTTGCACCAAGGCTGCTGACGCTGCTGCTGCAATCGGTATCGGTCTGCAGGCATTCTGCATCCCCGGCTCCGTTGCTGAAAACCTTAAGGTAGGTCTTGGCCATGGTAACCTTGGCGCAATGCTGCTGTCCGACGAGACTGAGTGCTTCTGCTTCCTGGCAGGTCACGAGTCCTTCGCAGCTGCTGAAGGCGCTATTAAGATCGCGCTGAATGCAAACAAGGTTAGAACCAAGCCCCTGCGCGTGATTTTGAATGGTCTGGGCAAGGATGCCGCTATGATCATCTCCAGAATCAACGGCTTCACCTACGTGCAGACCAAGTTTGCTCCCTACTCCGAGACCGTTGAAGTGGTTAAGGAAACTCCTTATTC
>JAFTMP010000180.1 GCA_017452335.1 Clostridia bacterium | reverse complement strand
GGGATTGGGGCAAAGCCCCAAATAGCTTTTTCGACAGACTGAAAAACAACGGCTGAGCGTAGCTCAGCCGTTGTTTTTATCGTTTGTAATTATAAAGTATCCAGCGCGATCAGATCTTCATAGGATTCTCTTCGAACCGCAAGGAAATCTCTGCCGTCCTTCACTGCCACCATGGCAGGACGGGGCACGCGGTTATAATTGGACGCCATAGAATAGTTATAGGCGCCGGTGGTAAGTACCGTCAGCAGATCGCCCTTGACCGGCTTTTGAATGGCAATATTCTCGCCCAGCAGGTCGCCGCTCTCACAGCATCTTCCTGCCACTGTGCAGGTATAAGTCTTGGGCTTCTTTGCCTTATTGGCAAGAAGCATGGTGTATTTTGCTTCGTACAGAGCGTAGCGGGGGTTGTCGGTCATGCCGCCGTCCACTGCCACATAGCTGGCGTGTCCGGGGATCTCCTTCACACCCGTCACGGAATAAATGGTAATGCCCGCATCGGCAACGATGAATCTACCGGGCTCTAACAGCAGTGCCGGAACGGGAATACCCTTTTCTGCACAAGCTTCTTTCAGCTTTTCCCCGATCTTTGCGATCCATCCGCCGTAATCCAGCACCGGATCCTCCTCGGTGTAGCGCACGCCAAAGCCGCCGCCCATATCCAAATACTCGGGCGTCCAGCCGGTCTTGCTGTAGACCTGTGCAATAAAGTCCACCATCACCTCCAGCGCCTGGCAGAAGGGCTGCTCGTCAAAAATTTGGGAGCCTACGTGGCAGTGCAGACCGTCAATACGCACGTTTTTCTTAGACAGGATCGTCTTGATAAACTCCTCCGCTTGACCGGTCTCGATGGGCGTACCGAACTTGCAGTCGATGGTGCCCGTAGCGATCTTCTTGTGGGTATGGGTATCAATATTGGGGGTCACGCGCAGAAGCACCTTTTGAATGGCTCTCTTTCTGCCTGCGTGCATGTCGATCTTTTCCAGCTCCTCCATAGAGTCCACCACGAAATGACCCACACCCGCATTGATGGCATATTCAATTTCACTGTCGGGCTTGCTGTTTCCGTGGAAATACATATTTTCTGCCGGGAACTGGGCACGCAGAGCGGTATACAGTTCTCCCGCAGACACGATATCCACTGCCATGCCCTCTTCCTTCATCACCTTGAAGATCCCCGCGTAGCATAACGCCTTAGAGGCATAAAGAGGCTTGGAGCCGTGGGGCAGATGCTCACGCATTGCCTTTTTATACAGTCTGCAGTTTTCTCTGATCCGCTGTTCATCCATAACATAAAGGGGGGTGCCGTATTTTACGGCAAGCTCTACCACATCCACGCCTCCCAGCATCAGATGTCCTGCGTTATTGATGGTTAAATTGGAATGGAGCATATCCTTTTCCTTCTCTTTCTTCGTCGTTGATGTTTACTTAAATCTTCCCGCGCAACAGATCGTCCATATTGTAAAAGCCGGGCTTTTGCGATACCAAAAAGGCACCCGCACTCAGCGCGCCGTCGGCAAAGAGGGCTCTGTCCACTGCCTCATGTTTTAAGGTAATGCACTGATTCTCGGTGCAAACATGCACCTCATGCACGCCAACCACATTGCCCATACGCAAAGCATGCACCCCGATCTCCTCTTTTTCTCTCTTGCTCATGCCCGATCTGCCAAACACCCCGCGCCGTTCGGGCAGTACCTGCAAAATGCCGTTTAAGATCATTTTGGCAGTACCGCTGGGGGCATCCAGCTTTCTGTTGTGGTGCGCTTCCACGATCTCGATATCGGCATCGGGGAAAAGCGCCGCCGTTTTCTTGGCAAGCTCCACCAGCAGTGCCACGCCCAGCGACATGTTTGCAGAATGGAACACCGGTGCACATTCAGATGCCTGCTTGATGGCATCCATCTCCTCCTCGGTATGACCTGTGGTGGCAAGCACCAGGGGAGTACCTGTTCTCTTGACAAATTCTGCAAGATCTCCTGCCGCGCTGTGGTGGGAAAAGTCGATCACCACATCCGCTCCTGCAGGAACTGTTTCCAGTGTAGCGTAGTTTGCTGTGGGATCGTATTTGTCCACCGTGGCAAAAATCTCATATCCTTGTTTTGCGCAAGCGTTCAAGAGCGCCTTGCCCATGTGTCCGCCTGCACCGTTTACAATTACTTTCACGTTTTTCATCCTTCCTTTTCCGAGCGCTTCTTATTTCAGCTCTGCGCCCTGCTCCCGCAACAGTGCAAACAGTTTTTCCTCATACTGCTCTTCAAGGGCAGTCAAGGGAAGTCTTAAAACATTTTCACCATAGCCCATGGCGCTCATTGCCGCCTTTGCGGGAATGGGATTGACCTGGCAGAAGAGCGCATTAATCAGCGGCAGCAGCTCAAGCTGAAGCTTTGCGCCTGCCTTGTAGTCGCCCTTTAAAAGAAGAGCGGTCATTTCTGCCGTTTTCTTCGGCAGAGGGTTGGAGAGCACCGAAATGACGCCCTTACCGCCAAGAGACATAATGGGCACGATCTGATCGTCGTTACCCGAGTAAACGTCCAGCGCATCGCCTGCAAGCGCCAGAATTTCGGCAACCTTGGAGATGTTACCGCTTGCTTCTTTAATGGCTACGATCTTTTCATGCTGGGATAAGATCTTGCAGGTGGCAGGCTCGATGTTCACGCCGGTTCTGGAGGGGACATTATAAAGGATCACAGGGAGGTTGCTTGCATCGGCAATTGCCTCGTAGTGGGCGATCAGTCCCTTTTGGGTAGCTTTGTTATAGTAGGGGGTAACCACCAGTGCGGCATCGGCGCCCAGCTCCTCTGCAAGCTTGGTGCGCTCCACAGCGTGAGCGGTGTTGTTACTGCCCGTGCCCACGATCATGGGGACTCTGCCTCCACATGCCTTCACAGCGGTCTTGACCACCTCTTCGTATTCCTTTTCGCTAAGGGTAGAGGATTCGCCTGTGGTGCCACAGGCAACCAGAGCGTCAATGCCCTCCTTGATCTGCCAGTCGATCAGCGCCGCATAGGCTTCAAGATCGGGGTTTCCGTTTTTGTCAAAGGGGGTCACAAGGGCGGTCGCCGCGCCTTCAAAGATGGTGTTCTTCATATTTGTATCTGCTTTAAAAAGCATCCTTTCATCCAATTTATAAGAAGGGCTCTTTTCATCCTATGAAAAAAAGCCTGCTTTGGTGTCAAAATACCATACCATTCCTATTGTAATCATTGTAGCAAATCCCCTCTTTTTTGTCAAGGTATTTTGCAAAAAAATACCATTCAAGCACCTTT
>JAFTMP010000179.1 GCA_017452335.1 Clostridia bacterium | reverse complement strand
TTATGGGCACTTCACCAAGAGGCGCGCCCATCTGCCGGGGGTCTTGAGGTCTGTCCATCGGTAGACCCTCCTTTCTTTTTTGTCTATCTGAAGTCCCTTAGCTCCATATCAAGATACTGGTGTAAGGGATTTTCAACGAAGGTATTCTTTGCCTTCACCGTAGGCGGCGCGATCGGTCTTGACATGAGGAAATAGCGTGCCTCGTCTGCCACATGATCCTCCCCCTTGGTGTCAAGGTCTTCGGGTTTATGCTCATCGAACTGCAAAAGGGGAATGGTACGAATGAATGCCTTGCAATGCTTGAAAATATACATCATCGGGAAGCCGTTATCATCAAAAGCAAAGCGGTAATGCATCTGCATCCATCCTGGAATCCTCTTGTGGTCACCGGGGGTGAAATATACCCGGTGCTTTGCGGCAACGTCAGCAATAGAATCGCCCGTTTCCGCATCCCATATAGCAGGGTCTGCAATGCCGATAATCTTCTTACCCTTCAGCCACCGATGCTCCGCCTCTATTTTTGCGATCTGCTCAAAGACTTGCGGAGGATGCCACTTCACACCCTCGTTGGGGGTCTTGGTGCAGCCGTATAGCTCAAGGATGCGGTATACCACTCCGTCATAGTCCACCGCCCACCATCCGCAGGAAAACGGTGCCTTATATCCCCAGTCAAAGGAGCGGTAAATAGGCCATCCCTGCGGAATTTCAAAGGGATCAATAACATGGGTGTATTGACGATCCTTGTAGTGCTCGGGGCGGTCGTGAAAGTCCTCAAAGAACTGCCCCTCGAAGATATCCCAGTTCCCATGAAGCCACGCCTCACGGAGCTTCGGAGGAAGAGCCTCCAATTGCTTGATGTAATCGGGCTGAGAGCGCATAAGCGCTTTGTTATCCGTAACAAGACTCTGAATAAAGGTGTAGTCCTCAGCCTTCTCTCCGTCCTCGTATTTGCGATCAATAAAGAGCCGCTTGATGTATCTGTGTGATTCGCCTCCCGGGTTGCACGTGTAATAGACCCGCTTTGGAAAGTTATTGACACCGCGCACGCAGGCGGTGATCTTTCTGATCCACATCTCCCGAAGCTGTGTCGCCTCGTCCAGGAACATCACGTCATATTCCGCGCCTTGATATTGCAGCAGGTCCTTGTCGTTATTACAGTATCCGAAGTTGATGGTAGAGCCGTTTGGGAAGGTAAAGACCTTCTCCGATTTGTTATACCGTGCAATGCCGTGCAGCTCCTCGGTTAACTGATTGATGTGGTTGTTAATGATCTCGTTGTACGTGCTTCTCACAATGAGGATCTTAATGCCTCCAAACCGCAAAGCAAGAAGCTTTGCCTTGGTCCTCACTGCCCAAGACTTCCCGCCGCCACGGGCGCCGCCGAAAGCAATATGCTTGGTGTTTGCCGTTAAAAACAGCTTTTGCTTATCCGATGGCGCAGAAATCCTTAACTCTTTCATAGACGCCACACCCCGTCAACTCATTAAACAACGGTGATCTCCCAATGACCATCGCTAAAAACGGTAACGTCTACACTCTGAGCAAACGCTCGTCCGCTAAAGCAGATTGGTTTAGGCGAATTATCCAGAGCTGCACAGGTCATACTGAGCACCAATGTACAATGGGTGACATTTCCAATTGTTGTGCCATTATAATCCACAAGGCATACAACCTCGACGCCCTCTTTGATCGCCTGTTCGATCTCTTCATGGGTCTTGTCTGCCGTGATCTCGTAGGAGCTATTCACCACCGCATTGACCACAAGTTTGCCGAAGGGCGGCTCCTTCTTAGGGACAGGAATAGCGCTGTATTTGGCTTGCAGCACTTCTGCCACCTCATCAGGCACATATATCAACTCACCTGTAGCATAGGTATACTTCTTGCCATTGACCCACACGTCAATAGAAGGATATCCAAACTCCTTTGGAATGGTTAGTTTTGCCATATTAAAAACTCCTTACGTGCTGTATTGTTCAAGATCACCCTCCATGGTGACGTTGATTTCTTTGGATGCCTCTTCCGCCACTGCCTGCCTCTGCAGGTTCTTAATTCTTGCCTCCTGCTCTCGCATATCGGCTTCGGACTTGATCATCTGAATATCCTTGATATCTTTAAGGGATGCGGCAATTTGCCGAAACGCCTGTGTGTCTATTTGGTCGTCGTCAAGGCTGTCCACCGCCTTTTCCACTTTAAGCAGCAACTTATCTGTGACCGCAAAAAGGCGCGCTGTTCTCCGTGCCCGCTCAGCGGAGAGTTTATTGAGCGTTTTTGATAGTGTTTTTGTTTGGTACTGTTCACGTTCTTTTGCCCAACCCTCATTACGCGCTCTTTCGCCCACGGTCGTGTAGGAGACGCCGTATTTCTCGGCAAGTTTCCGATAACTCGTATCGGTTGTGATATATTCTGCCCTGACTTGTTGCCAATCCACGTACGCCCTCCTGCTCTTTCGTTACTACCATTCTACCACACATTTTTCAAAAAATGTACTCCCCTTCCCTTGAGACAAAAAACGAGGAAGGATCGTGAAAATACAACGCTTTCACGATCCTTTTTACTGGTTATTTGATCTCCACCACCTTAATATGTAAGAGATATTTCATAAGCTTTCTCTTGATGATATATTCCGGTGTTTTAAAGCCTTTCACATCCTCCACCACTGTTTCCCCGGTCCTGCAGTCGGTATACATAAAATCGGCGTAATAATCAACAGGTCTCTCATCATCCTGTCCGGGAATAAGCCGAAACCGAACCTGCCTTTTCAGTTCTTCAATCTGTCCTGCCTTTTGTAAAAGACAGAGCTCTAAATACCGATCCCGCTCTTTTACAGAGTCAAAGGTTTCGCCGGTCGGGAGCGTGCATTTACGAGCATGGTATTTGCTCTCTCTTTTAAATCTCGCCATCTGCTCATTCCTCCCCTCGATTTCGTCGAAAATGTAATCTTGCAATCGGGCACTTGTGATAGTCCCCTTCACAAGTGTTCTGTCTAAATCCCTTTTTTTCACTGCAAGGATTAAAGACCAGGTGCAAGGTGGTGATCGAAGAGATCCCCTCGCACTTGATCTTACGGTTATCCTCGCTTTTATAAAAGGGACACGCGACGTTTGGGTTTTCGTAATCTGCCAAAGAATTCCTCCCTCCTTTTTCCGTGCTAAGAAAAGCCGTAGTTACTTTGCATGTTCGGTGCTTTGCCCATCACTCTGCCGAATGCACCCCACTCTGACAGCCACCTACTTGTCCAAGGAACAAATCTTATCCGTATAAGCCTCATCCCCCTTTGACTGCACTGTGTTTAATGGCGCTTGCTTATTCTCGTCACGATCCATCTTTACCCCCTATGTACCTTTCTGTCTTCTTCTGCCATATCAAGAATAGCTTGATAATGGGTCTTCTTTGTAAAATGCTTGCCGCTGAGCTCACATTCTGCGACAATGGGTACGTACTTATCAAACTCCTCCACAGAAAGCAAGTCAAGAAGAGACTCCATCTGATTGTCCGACAAAAGCACCACACCCTGTCCTCCGAAGTCGTTAATCAGCTTGCGTCTTCTTGCCAGCTCCTGCTCCCGCTCCTCACGCGTGCGCGCGTGCGCGCGC
>JAFTMP010000178.1 GCA_017452335.1 Clostridia bacterium | reverse complement strand
CTTCATTACGAAGGGCTTGAAGAGCTCCAGTGCCATTTCGCGGGGCAGACCGCACTGATAGATCTTTAATTCAGGTCCTACAACGATAACCGAACGTCCGGAATAGTCAACACGCTTACCCAGCAAGTTCTGACGGAAACGTCCCTGCTTACCGCGAAGCACCTCGGAAAGGGACTTAAGGGGTCTGTTGGACGCACCGCCCGTTACGGGCTTGCCTCTTCTACCGTTATCAATGAGAGCGTCCACTGCTTCCTGCAGCATTCTCTTCTCATTGCGGATGATCAGCTCGGGGGCTTTGAGCTCCAACAGCTTCTTTAAACGGTTGTTACGGTTGATGACTCTTCTGTACAGGTCATTGAGGTCGGAGGAAGCATATCTGCCGCCGTCCAGCTGTACCATGGGACGGATTTCCGGAGGAATTACGGGAACCACGTCGAGGATCATCCATTCGGGCTTGTTACCCGACTTGAGGAATGCCTCTACCACTTCCAGTCTCTTGACGATCTTTGCCTTCTTCTGACCGGATGCGGTTTTCAGCTCCTCCTTCAAGTCTGCGGAGAGCTTGGGAATGTCCAGCTCGGAAAGCAGAGTCTTGATGGCTTCTGCACCAATGCCTACCTTGAAGTCGTTTTCATACACGTCATACAGCTTCTTGTATTCGCTGTCGGTGAGCTGCTGCTTCTTTTCAAGAGGGGTAGAACCGGGATCGGTGACGATATAGCTACCAAAATAGAGCACCTGCTCCAAGAACTTGGGAGAGATGTCAAGCAGCAGTCCGATTCTGGAGGGGATCGCCTTGAAATACCAAATGTGGGAAACGGGCGCCGCCAAGTCGATATGACCCATGCGCTCACGTCTGACCTTCTTGGTAGTAACTTCTACGCCGCACTTTTCGCAGACCTTGCCCTTATAGCGCACTCTCTTGTACTTTCCGCAAAGGCACTCCCAGTCCTTGGTGGGACCAAAGATCCGCTCGCAGAACAGACCGTCTCTTTCGGGCTTGTTGGTTCTGTAGTTGATGGTCTCGGGCTTGGTGACCTCGCCGTGAGACCAGCTTCTGATCATTTCGGGAGAAGCAAGACCGATCTTGATTGAATTAAACATTTTGTTTTCCATAGGTTGGTTCTTCTCCTTTCTTACAGATCATCGCTATCCATATCCGGGGCAACGCTGCTGAAGAATGCATCAGCCAGCTCGTCATCGGTTGCCTCATGGTAGGAATCTTCCAATTCTTCCTCGTCCACAACCGTTTCACCCAGATCTTCAGCGCTTACATCGCTTACATAGTTGGGAGCATCCATCTCTTCCTCAGTCAGAGAAGAAAGCTCGATTTCCTGTCCCTCTTCGTCAAGCACATTGACGTTTAGGCACAGTGCCTGCAGCTCCTTGACCAAAACCTTGAAGGATTCGGGCACACCGGGGGTGGGGATGTTCTGACCCTTAACGATCGCCTCGTACGCCTTGACACGTCCGGTCACATCGTCCGACTTCACCGTCAGAATCTCCTGCAGGGTATACGCCGCACCGTAAGCCTCCAGCGCCCAAACTTCCATTTCTCCGAAACGCTGTCCGCCGAACTGCGCCTTACCGCCCAAAGGCTGCTGGGTAACCAGCGAGTAAGGACCGGTGGAACGGGCATGGATCTTATCGTCTACCAGGTGGTGCAGCTTCAAATAGTACATGATACCCACCGTTACGGGGCTATCAAAGGGTTCACCGGTACGGCCGTCGTATACGATGGTCTTACCGTCGGGTCTCATACCCGCTTTTTCAAGAGTCTCGGCAATATCCTTGTTGTCTGCGCCGTCAAAGACAGGCGTCATGACCTTCCAGCCAAGCTTTCTTGCCGCCATACCCAGATGCACCTCCAGCACCTGACCGATGTTCATACGGGAAGGTACGCCCAGGGGATTGAGTACGATATCAAGAGGAGTACCGTCGGGTAAGAAGGGCATATCCTCGGAGGGCAAAATTCTTGAAACGACACCCTTGTTACCGTGGCGTCCTGCCATCTTATCGCCCACAGAGATTTTTCTCTTCTGTGCGATATAAACTCTTACAACCTTGTTTACTCCGGGAGGCAGCTCGTCGCCGTTTTCGCGGCTGAACACGTGCACGTCTACAACGATACCCGATTCACCGTGAGGCAGTCTCATAGAGGTGTCTCTTACTTCTCTTGCCTTCTCACCGAAGATGGCACGAAGCAGTCTTTCCTCTGCCGTTAACTCGGTTTCACCCTTAGGTGTAACCTTACCTACCAGAATGTCGCCTGCGCGAACCTCGGTACCCTTGCGTACAACGCCGCCGGCATCCAGGTCTTTCAGGGCATCCTCGCCCACGTTGGGGATCTCTCTGGTGATCTCCTCGGCACCAAGCTTGGTGTCTCTTGCCTCGTGAGAGTATTCTTCAATGTGGATGGAGGTATATACGTCGTCTCTGACCAGTCTTTCGTTCAGAAGCACGGCGTCCTCGTAGTTATAGCCTTCCCAGGTCATGAAGCCGATGAGGGCGTTCTTACCCAGAGAAATTTCACCGTTGCTGGTTGCGGGACCGTCTGCGATCACTCTGCCCTTTTCAATGTATTCACCTTCATTGATGATGGGGCGCTGGTTGACGCAGGTGCCCTGGTTGCTCTTCTTGAATTTGATGAGCTTATAGTTCATCCGCTTGCCTTCGTCGGTGCGGATGATGATCTCGTCAGCGGTAACTCTTTCAGCAACACCGCTCTCTTCCGCGATCACTACAACGCCCGAGTCGTAAGCCGCCTTGTATTCCATACCGGTACCAACGATGGGAGAGTCGGTCACCATCAGCGGCACTGCCTGCTTCTGCATGTTAGAGCCCATCAGTGCACGGGAGTTGTCGTCGTTTTCAAGGAAGGGGATCATGGCAGTGGCAACGGACACCACCATTCTGGGCGATACGTCCATATAGTCTGCCTTTTCAGACTCTACCTGCAGGATCTCCGAGCGGATACGCACGGTGACCTTGGGGTTGACGAAGCGGTTTTCTTCATCCAGAGGCTCGTTTGCCTGCGCGATCACGTAGTTGTCTTCCACGTCTGCCGACATGTATTCGATAATATCGGTCACCTTGCCGGTTGCCTTGTCGATCTTACGGTAAGGCGCTTCAATGAAGCCGTAGTCATTGATGCGTGCGTAGGTGGAAAGATAGGAGATCAGACCGATGTTGGGTCCTTCAGGGGTCTCGATGGGGCACATTCTACCGTAGTGGGTGTAGTGTACGTCACGAACCTCAAAGGATGCACGGTCACGGGACAGACCGCCGGGACCAAGGGCGGAAAGACGTCTCTTGTGGGTCAGCTCTGCCAGGGGATTATTCTGGTCCATGAACTGAGACAGAGGCGAGGAGCCGAAGAACTCGCGGATCGCCGTTACTACGGGACGAATGTTAATCAGTGCCTCGGGTGTGAGCGTTTCACTGTCCTGAATGGTCATGCGCTCCTTGACGATCTTGTCAATACGGGAAAATCCGATACGCATCTGGTTCTGCAACAGCTCGCCCACGCAACGCAGTCTTCTGTTGCCCAGGTGGTCGATATCATCAACGGTACCCACGTCGTAGGAAAGTCCGGTGAGGTAGTTGATGGATGCAAAGATATCTTCTCTGGTGATGTGCTTGGGCTGCAGGTCTGCCTTGTGCTCCTTGGCGTAGCGGATGATCTCCTCCACATCGCCGCCTGCATTTTCAATAATGTCAATTAAAGGCTTGTAGCACACCTTGCCCGTAATGCCTGCTGCAGACAAGTCAAAGCCCAGCACTGCCTCGGGATATACGGTGCAGTTGGAGAAGATCTTCAGCTCTTCTCCGCTTTCAATGCGGATATACGCCTCGTTCACACCCGCCTTTTCAGCAGCCAGCGCCTGATCATAGTTGACTCTGGTGCCTTCCTCCAGCACCACCTCACCGGTGATCATGCTCACTGCGGGACGGCTGAGGACATTGCCGGCAAGTCTTTGTGCAATGCCGGTCTTCTTATTGAACTTGTAACGTCCAACATTTGCAAGGTCGTAACGCTTGGGATCAAAGAACATGTTGTTGATGAGCATCACAGCGCTTTCCACCAGAGGCGGTTCGCCGGGACGCAGCTTCTTGTACACTTCCTTGAGCGCTTCCTCGCCGGGAGTTCTCTTGCTTTCAATTGCCGCCGCGTTCATGCCGTCCTTTTCAAGGGTCGCCATGAGCTTGGCTTCCTCACCGAACATCGCCTTTACTTCCGCATCGGTCTCCACACCCAGCGCACGAATCAGCACCGTAATGGGCAGCTTTCTGGTCTTGTCGATACGTACATAGAAGATGTTGTTGGCGTCGGTCTCGTACTCCAGCCATGCACCTCTGTAGGGGATGACCGTTGCACCCAGCAGCTTGTTGCCGCTCTTATCCATCTCAAAATCGTAGTACATACCGGGGGAACGAACGATCTGAGATACGATGACTCTCTCCGCACCGTTGATAATAAAGGTACCGTTGTGGGTCATCAAGGGGAAGTCGCCCATGAAAATTTCACGCTCGATCACTTCTCCCGTGTTTTTGTTGTACAGTCTCACTGTCACGCGCAGGGGTGCGGCGTAGTTTACGTCCCGCTCCTTGCATTCTTCTTCCGAGAACTTGGGTTTTGCATCCAGGCTGTAATCTACCAGCTCAATGCTCAGATTGCCCGAATAGTCGGTGATGGGCGATACGTCTGCCAGTACCTCCCGCAGGCCTTCCTCAAGGAACCATTTGTAAGATTTCTTCTGCACCTCAATGAGATCGGGCATTTCCAGCACGTCATCGAGCTTTGCAAAGTTCATTCTCGTTACGGTTCCAAGCTTCTTGGGTCTTACCATCTTTTGAAGTTCCTCCGTTCATATTTTTGGGTCCCCGCCCGAGGGCAGAAACCAAATTCAAGCAAATAAATAGACCATACCCATCAAAGCACCCCACGATCATTCACAAAAAGTTTACAACTTCTACCCCTACGGCATGCTGGTTACAGCCGAATTATAAGCTGAAGCGTATCCTTTTCAAAATGGTCGGCGGTGCAAAAACAAGTATGACCTACCGCTATGTTTCTACAGTTTTCCTTGGTATTCGGCATATTTTCGCCCCTTTTCAAACCAAAGGGCTTTTTCAAATTCAAAACCCTGTCGGCGCAAGAGGGCATTTTTGCCTATAATACCGTATTGTGCATTCTATCACAAACTTTTATCTTTGTCAAGCCTTTTTTCAAAAAAATCAGCCATTACGGAAGTTTTTTTCAAAAGTAAATTCTCAAAGTAAATGCAACAGTGCAATTTAGAAAATGCATTTAGTGTGAGAAGGATTTTGTGGTAGAATTTAGTCTGAGAAATGGAGGGCTCAGACTATGAAAAACAACGAAAAGAAAAACAAGCATATGACACTTGATGATCGAATCGAAATCCAAGAGTGTCTAAGCAAAGGAATGACCTTTAAGGCAATTGGAGAACGAATAGGTAAAAACCAGACAACGATCTCCAGAGAGGTAAAAATCCATATGGAGCCATACACCAATTCATTTGTGAGAACAGATGAGGTATGTCCAAAGCTCTTAAAAGCCCCGTTCGTATGTAATGGTTGCGAAAAGAAAAGCCGCAGCAGTTGACCGTATAGAAGGCAACTGTACACTGCTAAGAAAGCTCAAGCTGAATACGACACGGTGCTGGTAGAATCTCGTACAGGCATACCGCTAAACAAAGAAAGCTTCTATGAAACTGAACGTATCATTTCGGAAGCGGTACAAAACGGACAGCATATCTACCACATCATTCAATCTAACAATTTACCCGTATCTACCGCAACGGTATACCGTCATATTCAAAAGAGATATTACTCGATTACTCCAATGGATCTTCCTAGGGCTGTTAAATTCAAGCCAAGAAACTCAAATAAAAGCGATTATGTTCCTAAGTGGGCTCGTGAGGGTCGTACTTTTGGTGATTTTCTTGCTTTTGTTGAGGATAACGGCGACATACCGCTTGTACAGCTTGATACTGTGATCGGCAGGGTCGGTGGCAAAGTCATTATGACGATTCACTTTGTGAACAGCGATTTTATGCTTGGGTTGTTACTTGAAAACAAGACTGCGCTTGAGGCAGCAAACAAAATCCAAGGATTAAAAAAAGAATTAAATTCTTTGGGATTTAACTTTGGTGATATTGCACCTCTTTTACTTACGGACAATGGTGGCGAGTTCAGTATTGTTTCTGCTTTTGAAAACGATGCGGAAGGCAAATCTGAATCAAGTATGTTTTTCTGCGAACCTTGCTCTCCTCATGAGAAAGCGGAGATTGAGAAAAACCACACGCTTTTCAGAGATATTGTTAAAACCGGAACATCGTTTGACGATTTTACGCAAGAAACGGTTAATTTGATCTTCTCTCACGTTAATGCTGTGAAAAGAAAACAATTCAATGGAAAAAGCGCATACGATATGTTTTCATTCTACTATTCCGAGGCATTAGCCTCTGCCTTGGGGATTTCTTTCATTCCGGCAAATGAAGTGATTCAATCACCTAAACTGTTAGCAAAATCCTTCTCATAGTAAATAGTAAACGCAACCACAGTTGCATTTAGTCTGAGAAATTTCTCTCTCAGGCTTTTTCGTCATGCTCTTTTTTATCTTTTTTGCCTTTTTTGGTTGCTTTTTATTCCATTTCTCATACTTACTGCAACCGATTTCTCATAGTAAATGCAAGGGCTTTGCTACTGTTGCATTTACTTTGAGAATTTACGTCTGTTTTTTGAGTTTTACCCTGTTTTCTATTGACAAACTATAAAAAAAGCGGTATACTTCCCTTGAAAATCGGGAGCAGGTTGCTCCTTTTGGCGGAGGACGCTATGGCAAAATATTACGGAAAATTTGAAGAACTGAGCATCAAGCAAATTAAGCCCCAGGGATGGCTGAAAAGCTTTTTAGAAGATCAGAAAAACGGCTTAACGGGTCATTTGGAGGTGGCAGGCTACCCCTTTGACAGAGTGGGCTGGGACCGCTTTGATGTGGACACCACCAAATCCAATGAAAATCCCGGCTGGTGGGCGTATGAGCAGACCGGTTATTGGCTGGACGGCATGGAGCGCCTTGCCGAGCTGATCGACGATCGAAAATTAAAGAATAAAGCGGGCAAGTCCTTTGACTACGTCCTTTCAAACGCCGATCCCGACGGGTATCTTGGTCCAAAGCTTTTAAAGAAATCGGACGGCTGGAACCGCTGGCCCCACGTTGTCTTTTTCAGAGCCGTCATGGCAAAATACTCCGCAACAGGCGATAAAACCCTGCTTGACGCTGTCTGCCGCCACTATCTTGAAGGTGACTGGGGTCACGGCACGGGCAGAGACGTGATCAACGTAGAAATTATG
>JAFTMP010000177.1 GCA_017452335.1 Clostridia bacterium | reverse complement strand
CCCGAGCGGGCATAAATGAGCCCCACCAAGCCCACGGGCAGTTCAATGGCAACCCCTGTGGGCACCAAAAAGCTCTTTCCCGGCTCGATCACCGTCTCCTCTTCAATGCAGGCACAAAGGTCCGCTCCTGCGGCATAGGCACTGCCGTAAGAAGGAAGCTTCGCGCCTTCTCTTAAAACTTTTACAGCAACTTTCATCTGTTCCATCATTATGACCATCGCTTTCGCCTTGCGAAAGCGTTCCTTTCTTTGGGAATTGGGGATGGTTTTGCTCTGCAAAACTGCGTTTGAAGGATCGGTCTTTCAAACTTGATCCTCCGTTATGTTACGGTTTCTTTTGTTGTTCAATGCGCTCCAGCGCCGCTTGATACCCGCCTGTTCCGTACTGAAAACTGCGGTTGACCCTACTGATGGTAGCGGTGCTTGCCCCTGTTTTTTCTGCAATGCGGGAGTACACCGTTTTTTCGGAAAGCATTTTGGCAACCTCCAGCCTTTGCGCGATATCAAGGATTTCCTTGCTGGTAAGCAGATCCTCTAAAAGCGCACGGCTCTCTTCTCTGCTCTTGATGCGTGTCAGTGCCGAGATCAGCATTTGCACGCTCTCTTCTTCAAAAATATCCCGTCCCATATTGCCCTCCTGTGTACTACGCTTCTTTTATTGTAACACAAAACAGCACTTCTTGCAAGTGCCGTTTTCCGATATTTTCGCAGTGCTTTTGGGATTTTTTAAAGGGGGATCCCGCAAGAGCCCCCTTTTATCTGTAAAGTTAGGAAATATCCTTTTTGTTGTATTTTAAAAACGCCGCAAGCACTCCAAGCAGAGCAAACACCGCGCCCACAAGAAGATATTTGATCTCTATGGCGCCGTTTGCAATGACCTGCGAGCCGTCTGCATAGCCAAAGGGCGTGATGTATTTTAAAAACTCCGCGTCCTCTGTCAGATTGGAAAGAATGTTTACAAAATAGAGCAGCAGCGCAAGTCCGATGCCAATGCCCAGTCCCCCGCGCTTGATAAACGCCGAGATGCCGAAGGTGATGCAAGCAAGCTCGATCTGAAGCAGTACATACGCCAAAAAGAGCAGTGCCATTTTGGAAAGGGACACCTCTTCCCCAATCACCAGTACACTGACCGCCACAGCGGCGACCACCACTAAATTAAGCACCAAAATCTGCACAAGCAGTGCGCCAAACTTCTCTGCCACTACCTTGGTTCTGGAAACAGGAAGGGTCAAGAGCAGCTCTGCCGTATGATCCCGCTCTTCTTTAGCCAGAGCGCCCATGCCAATGATAGCGGCAAAAAGGGCACCGCCCAACCCCAGGGTGTTTCCGCATTCAATGGCGAAATACCCCATAAACTCTCCGAAATTCAATTGATCCATGCCAAATGCCTCGGAAAAACTGCCCATATCGGCAAACATATCCCCCAGCTCTCCCATTTGAGACGCCATTTCGGGGTAAATAAACACGCAAACCGCCAGCATAAAGGCAATTGCCCCGCTCCAAACCATCAGCGACAGGCTGTTGCGCTTTAGTTCATGGAAAAACAGTGTCATTGCAGAGTATCCCCCTTTTCATAGTAATGCATAAAGATCTCGTCCAGCTCCGGGTCGGTGAGGGTGAGATCCTCAAAAGAAATGGATGCAAGTGCCTGCAACAGCAAATGCACATCGCCATCATAAAGGAAGCGCACGCCCTCGGCTTCCACCTTCACATCCCGCATACCGGGAAGGGTGGGCGCTTGCCCGGTACCCCGCAAGCTCACCCGCTTCACCCCGGTATGCCCTAATTTTTCCACACTGTCAAGAGCAAGGATGCGTCCTTCTCTGATCACTGCGGCGTGCTTGCAATAGCGCGAGACCTCAAAAAGGTTGTGGGATGATAAAAACACCGTTGCCCCCTGCTCGTTGCGCTCCTTTAGGATCTTGTAAAACTCCCGTTGCATCAGAGGATCAAGACCGCCGGTGGGCTCGTCTAAAATATACAGTGCGGGCGCATGTTGCAGAGCACACACGATCCCCACCTTTTTGCGGTTACCAAGCGATAGCTGGTCGATAGTGCGCTCGGGGTTTAGCTCCAAGCGCTCACAAAGCACTTTTGCCTCTTCTTTGCAATCTACCCCTCTCATTTTGGCGGCAAAGGACAGCAGGTCCTTTACTTTCATGCCGCTGTAAAACGCCGTTTCCGAGGGAAGATACCCGATCTGCCCAAGCAATTCGGTTTTATTTTTTTGAATATCCTTGCCAAAGATCTGCGCACTTCCGCTTGTCGGGGTAATTAACCCCAGCAGGGTACGGATGGTGGTGGACTTTCCCGCGCCATTCGGACGATGTTAGTTAGCACTATAACAACATCATAAGGAGTGAAACAACGTGAACACTTTAGGACACCTTGAACAGTTGCTTTTGAATGGTGAAATTACTGAAGAAGAGTACAAAGAACGAAAAGAAATCTATGTTGAAACGATCCTTGAATTGTATGTAAAAGGGTTCATCGAAAAGGGGGAACTATATGAAAAACTCAATCAATGAAGAAATCGTCACAGCGTTGAAAATTTTGGGGGTCAGGGGCGAAATAACGCTGCCCCCTACCATCTGCACCGATAGAATAAAAGTGTCCGTAAACGGTCAATATTTCGGCTTGTGGGACACAGTAAAAAAGACATTTGTTGATTGATCTGAACACGAAACGCCATCGGGTTTCCGATGGCGTTTTATCTTTGCAAGTTTTAATACCAAAATATCAATTTTTGACGGAAAAAATTATAAGTATACTTTGAAAAAACTTGAAAATATTTCAAAAAACCTCTTGACAAATACACCAACTTGGTGTATAATGTATATGTAATCAAGAGAGATTACAGAAAGGCGGAAATAAAATGAAAAACGGAGAAAAAGCAATGACCAATAAGCAAACCAAAGCACTTTTAAAAGCAATCGAAATCATCATTGACCTATCACCAACCAAAGACGATGCAAAGCAAAGAGTTCAAGAGATAGCAAAAGAATTAGAAAAAGAGCCTACCGACACCGACCAAAGCATCCGATAGGCTCACAGAAAAAAAGAGGTTGAGCGGAAATCCGCCCCGCTCTTCCTCTGACATTTTACCACAGGCGGAAGGAAAAGTCAAGATGTAAAATGAAAGAGAGAAAAGAAAAATGAAAGTTGAGATCAAAACCGAATATTCCGCAAGCGGGGACATGACCTTCATCATGAAGGAAACGATCAATGAAGCTGGTGATCCTGTATCAACTGAATGTGTCGGTTGGTATTATGGAGCGCCGAACGATGAAGACACATCATATTATATGGGTAAACTCAAAGCCGAATACTAATTTGAAAGGATGACGAAAAATGACCATCAAAGAACTGCGCCAACTGTCAGGAATGACACAGAAAGCCTTTGGGGAATACTTTGATATTCCCCACCGAACTATTCAAAATTGGGAAGGCGGTCAAAGTGATTGCGCCAAATACCTTTTGGATCTGATGGAATACAAGCTGCGGAACGAAAACATCATCAAATAAAAAAAGGCGGACAATTTCTGTCCGCCTTTTATAATGCAATATTTTGCCCTGTATGGGCTTTTTCTTTTTACCCTATCAAGTACCCATCTTTTTGAATTTCGTTTGATACGGGCAACGCTGTGCGGTCAGGCGTGCTTTTTCAGCGCCTTGCGGGTTGCTCCACCGACTTTGCCATCAACCGCTAAGCCTTCACGCTTCTGAAAAGATCGAATTGCCCGATCTGTAGCACCGCCGAAAGAGCCGTCAACGCTCAGTTTGAAGCCCGCTTTGTTCAAGCGGTTCTGAACCCAGCGCACGGGCGTTCCCTTGTCACCCTTCTTCACTGTTGCAGTGGGTTCGGGGTATGGGATTCCCCAATAGGCGTAAAAGTCAGAAACTTTTTTGTTGTTCTTCGTTTCGTCCGCCCACCAACGATATCCACGCATATCCACATGGGTTGCGGTTGCGCTGATAAGTGCAATACCATCAAAATTCAGGTCTTGCGCAGCTGTGCAAACTTCTTTTGCGGGTACGATCTTTCCATCCCTTTTGCAGATGATGTCAGCCGCCAAGCCTTTGCAATGCTTGCTTGTAGTGCTTCCGCCAATCTTCTTGTTATGGGATTTTGTACGATACCCGGAATTGATATTGATGGAACAATCAAGTTTTGATCTGAGTTTTTCCAACATATCCACAAGTTCTGTGGATATCAGAATTTCATCAGATCCATCTTTGCACCGGAATTCACGAACACGAAAATGCGCTGTCAAATATTTGTCACCGTCAGTTTTTAAAGAATAGGTTTCGACCGCCATTATTCTTCACCGTCCTTGTCAGCAACTTCGGGCAGACCCGCAACGGAAGTCAGCAGGGACAGAATGCCAGCCAGTGCCGCCGCAGAACCGACCATGATCCAATTTACATCACCCATAACAGCGGAAGTGCCGATTGTTGCAATTGCGGTCTGCGCAACAGTCTTGACGGCACGAACCCCAGCCGCCTTGATCCAGTTGATCCAATATTTTTTGTTCTTCATGTTTGTTCATTCCTTTCTTTTTTTAAAATCCGATTTTTGCCAAAATAAAACCAACAACGGCGGCAGCAACGGTCAGAATAATCTTGTCAACAAGATTGTCCCACCGTTTCCCCGGCTTGCTGGCTATGCTTTTGATGTCGCTTTT
>JAFTMP010000176.1 GCA_017452335.1 Clostridia bacterium | reverse complement strand
CGCCATGGTATTTCTCGCATTAAATATCATCTCAAGAAAAGAAATCCATCGAAAGCAAGGAAAAATTCTTGGAAATCAAAATACGAATACCGCTAAAGGATAAAAAATGAAGATAACATTGATCAAGCCAAATATAGGCAGACGAGAACACAGTCTTTACGTAGATAATGCAAGCATGGAGCCGTTGCAGTTGGGCATATTGGCGGCGCTGACCCCGCAAGACGTTGGGGTGGTGATGTATGATGACCGATTGGAAGCCATCCCCTACGATGAACCGACCGATCTTGTTGCCATCACTGTTGAAACGTTTACCGCACGGCGTTCTTATGAAATCAGTGAAGAATACCGAAAGCGCGGCGTGAAGGTTCTTATGGGCGGCATGCACGTGACCTTGATTCCCGAGGAGGTCAAGGAGCACTGCGACAGCATCATGATCGGTGACGCAGAGGACAAGTGGGCAGAAATGATCGCAGATCTGAAAGCAGGCACACTCAAGAAAGAATACCGCTGTGCCCCTGTTCTTGTTCCGCAGAAGGGTGTGATCACAAGAAGAGATATCTTTGAGGGCAAAAAGTACATGCCCATCACCCTTATGCAGTTCAGCCGCGGCTGTCGGTATAACTGCAAATACTGCGCGTCAAGCGTATACTTTAAGCAACATCATTTTTGCCGTGATATTGACGAGGTCCTTGAGGAGATACAGCAACAAAAAAGAAAGCTCATTTTCTTTGTGGACGATAATATCGTCGGCGATAAGGAAAAAGCAAAGGAATTGTTCCGCCGTTTGATCCCCCTTAAGATCAAATGGGTCAGCCAAGGAAGCATTGATATGCTGGATGATGACGAGCTGATGAAGCTGATGGTCAAAAGCGGGTGTCTGGGGCACGTGATCGGCTTTGAATCCATCAAGAAGGAAAGCATTCACACCATGGGCAAGGGCGTGAATCGGAAATTTGTGCAAAATCAGTACAAGGATGCCATTGAAAAGCTGCGAAAATACGGTCTGCAGACTTGGGCGGCGTTTACTGTTGGGCACGATACCGACACTGTTGAGAGCATTAAGGCAACCTATCGTTTTGCCAAGAAAAACAAGTTCTGTTTTGCCGCATATAACATATTGATGCCCTATCCCGGAACCGCTCTTTACGATCAATTGCAGGCGCAGGGACGCTTGCTGTATGATGGGAAATGGTGGCTGCACCCCGAATATAAATTCAACTACGCGGCATTTTTACCCACCAATATGACCGCTCCCGAGCTGACCGAAACCGCTTACTACTGCAGAAAGAACTTCAACAGTATCCCGTCGGTAATATACCGACTGTTTGAGCCGAGAACAAATATGAGAAATCCGGTTCGGTTTTTCACTTACATTCTCTACAATCCCGTATTCAGAAGAGAGGTCTTTGAAAAACAAGGGATGACCTTCGGATGCAAAGAAAAGGATGATCTGCAGAGTAAACAAAAATAGCCGTTCTGCTTCCCGCTAAAAGTGACAGCAAACCATTTCGGAGGTGAAAAAGCGTGAAAATACTGTTCATCACTCCATACGATAACAATTACCGATACAAAAGCGCCTTTACCAAATCGCTGAGCTATATGCCGCTTACTATGCCCTATCTTGCCGCGCTGACGCCCGAAGAATACGGTGCACAGTTCAAGGCAATCGACGAGGGCGTGCAAAAATGTAACTATGAAAAGCTGGGCTTTTACGATATCGTTGCCATTACAGCAGTCACCTCTTCCGTAAAAAGAGGCTATGAGCTCGCCGCATACTTTAAGAAAAAAGGCAGCTATATCGTGATGGGCGGTCATCACGTTACTCTTTTGCCCGAAGAGGCAATGCAGCATGCCGACACCGTCATGACAGGACCTGCCGACAGAATTTGGCGCACCTTTATAGAGGATTTCGCAAAAGGCGCACCCAAAAAGCGCTACGACGGTGCGCACTGTGACATCGGTACGGCAAACGTGATCCCCAAGCGTGATCTGATGCAAAAAAGCAAATACATCGGCGTGCCCACCGTCATTGCCAATTTCGGGTGCACCAACAACTGTGAATTCTGCGTCATCAATTCCTTTTGGGGCGGAAAGTACAGTGCAAGGAAGATCGAAGATGTCATAAACGAAATACGCTCATTAAACAGCAAGTATATTTTGTTTCTTGATCCCTCTCCCACCTCTAACCGCGCCTATGCAAAGGAATTCTATAAGGCGCTGGCTGATCTGAAAATTAAATGGGCAGGACTTTGTACCACCGATATTTATGAGGACAAGGAGCTTTTTGATCTGATGATCCAAAGCGGATGCATCGGGGTGCTTATGGGCTTTGAGACCTTCAGTGCAGAAAACCTCAAGGAAAGCCACAAAAGAAATAAGATTGAACAATACAAAGCAGTGGTAGATCAATTTCACCAAAAGGGTGTTACGATACTCGGCACGTTTATGCTGGGCTTTGACGGCGATACCAAAGAGAGCATTCTGAAAATGCCCGATTATATCGAGGAGATCGGCGTGGATATCCCCCGTTTTGCAATCTTGACCCCATATCCTAACACACCGACCTACCGGCGCCTTGCCCTTGACGGGCGCATGATCTCAAAGGATTGGAATGATTACGACAGCATACACGCCACCTTCGTTCCCAAAAACTTTACATCACAGGAGCTGGAGGAGCTGTTGGTGTCGGTATCCAACGAATGCTACACCGTAAAGCGCATCCTCAAAAGAGCCGTTAAAAACAAATACGGAGGGCTGCTCAAGCTTGGTGTCAATCTTGGATTCAGAATATACAATAAAAAAGTAAAGAAAACCTTAAAGAAAAATTGGAGTACCAGAGCATGAAAATTACCTTTATACTCCCTGCCATCGGGAAAAAATCGGGGCAGACCTACTTAAAAAGCTGGCTGATGGAGCCGCTGACCATTGCGGTGCTCAATACGATGATCCCCGAAAAATACGAGCGGGAATTTTTTGACGATAGAATTGAGAATATCAATTACGATACTCAAACCGATATCGTTTTGATCACGGTTGAAACCTATACCGCAAAGCGGGCGTATTATATCGCGTCGGAATTTAAAAAGCGGGGCAAGAAGGTCATTATGGGCGGTTATCACGTGACGCTTTGTCCCGAAGAAGCGTCAGAGCACGCAGATGCGATTATGGTGGGCAATGCAGACCGCATCATTTCCACGGTCCTTGCCGATATTGAGGGCGGCACGCTGCAAAAGAGATACGAGGGCGGGGCTTGTATTGCCTACAAAATGCCCGACCGAAGTATTTACGAGAAGAAGATGAAAAAATATCTGCCCGTTTCGTTGGTTGAAACAGGCAGAGGCTGTTATCATAACTGTGAATTCTGCTCCATTGCAGGCTATTATCATCAACACTACATACACAGAGATGTTGCGGATATTATCGCAGAGATCAAATCCTGCAAGCATAAGATCTTTTTCTTTGTTGACGACAGTATTTTCTCAAACAAGGCGTTCGCCCGCGAACTCTTTGAGGAGCTGAAAAAGCTGAAGATCATTTGGACCACGCAGATCACGCTGGACATTGCCAGGGACGATGAAATGCTCCGTTTGATGAAGGAAAGCGGCTGTGAGATGGTGCTCATCGGTTTTGAGTCTATCGAAAGCGACAATCTAAAACAAATGAACAAGGGCTGGACAGAGCGACTGGGCGAGCGCGATGCGTTGATCAGAAAGATCCATGACGTGGGCATCAGCATCTATGCAAGCTTTGTGTTCGGCTTTGACTCGGATAACGAGGAAACCTTCAAGGCAACCCTTGCGTTCTGTCAAAAGCATCAGTTTTTCGTTGTTGCCTTTAACCATTTGCTCATATTCCCCAACACCAAGACCTACGAATCCTTCAAGTCTGATAACCGCTTGATCTCGGAGCAATGGTGGCTGCAGAGCGGATACACCTTTGGAACGATTACCTTCACGCCCAAACAACTCACTCCGGAATCCCTCCGCGCATTTTGCAAGCAATATAAAAAAGAATTTTTCAAATTCGGCTCGATCCTTAAGCGCGGAAGAACCATGTTTCGGCGCACGCACAGCTTTATGATCAATTTCGCATATTGGTTTATCAATATCCTTTTCCACTTTGAGGTGGACAAGCGTTCGGGTATTCCCATCGGTGAGAATCTTGAGGAAAAGAAAAAATGAGTGAATCTAAATATTTGGCATCCGCCGAAGACGGAAAAGAAATACTGCGTATCTTAGAAAGCTCTGCCGCCAAGGGGAGCATCGAGCTGTTATATACCCGCCGTCCCGACGCTTACGCGTCTTATATGAAGGAGGGGGGCGAACCACGGGTGTTCGTCTCAAGGAACGGTACGCGTACCGTGGGCACTTGTGCCGAGCTGATCCGAGAGGTCTATATCGGCGGTGAAGTGTGTCGGGCGGCGTACGTCTGCGGACTCAAAAAGGACGCGGAGTATGACGGCGGCGTTGGATTTGGCGTAAGGTTCATCCGCGATCTTTGGCGTGAGGACATCGACTTTTATTTTTTCTCGGTGGTGGCAGACAATACCGAGGCGCAAAACATGTTTGCAAAAGGCAAGCGTATTATTTCCATGAAGCCGCTTGCAGAATACAAAACATATATCCTAAACCCCAAAGTCAAGGTAAAAGCACCGAAGCACGCCTTTTCCTTCAGACAGGCAACCAAAGCCGATATCCCGAAATTGCTTGAATTTCTAAATACCGAGGGCAGAAAAAAGGATCTCTTTCCTGTGATCAAGTCACTTGATCAATTTCACAAGCTACACTACAGTGACTTCTATCTGCTTGAAAACAACGATGAGCTTCTTGCCTGCGCGGCATTATGGAACCAATCGGACTATAAACAGTATGTTGTAAAGAAATACCGAGGACTGATGAAAGCCGCCCGTGCCGTCAATCCACTGCTGGGTGCACTTCAATACATCCACCTGCCCCGTGAAAACGAGCCTCTTGATTTCCCTATGCTTTCGTTTGCCCTTTGTAAAAACGACCAAGAAGACTACTACCGCATACTTTTGCATGAGATCAAAAAGGAAATTAAAAAATCATACGGCATGTTTGTCATCGGTCTTCCAAAGGAGCATTTTGCCACGCCGATCCTTGAAAGGCTCCCCGGCATCAGCTTTGAAACCAAGCTTTATGAAATTACATTTCCTTGGAGCGAGAAAAAAGGAAGAACGGCTGTGCCCGAAAAGATATATCCCGAATGCGGATTGCTGTAAAAAACAACCAAGGGGTGTCTCAAATGCATTCTGCATCTGAGATACCCCTTGATTCAATCATATAATCATTAGCATCCCAAAGAATTACGGGAACGCTTTAATCTTACAACAGCATTATATACCGTGTTCAATAAAAAATGGGATTTCCTTTTTTGATTCTACAGGAATCTGAACCCTGCAGTTCGCCAGCCCTTCTCTGCTTCGCTTGCTTTTTTCACGCGAACTGCCGAGCGTAAATTTGCTATCGCAAATATCTCGGGACTCGATTCGGTAAAAAGACTCGCAAAAAAGAAAACGCCACGCTTCTCGTGACAGGGCAAACTAACCAATCATGCCGAAGGCGTGTATGGAATCCGCAACTTGTTGCGGTATGGAATCAGCTCGCAGAGCTGTAGGGAATCAAGCCGCAGGGAGACAAGTATACACGCTTGCGCGCGATGCCTTACGCCTTCGTCGATTCCATACAATGCGCAAGCGCATTGATTCCATACCAAGCCTGCGGCTTGGATAAAAAGATAACATCCGAACTAAAAAGTTCGGATGTTATCTTTTTTGGTGACCCGTACGGGAATCGAACCCATGTTTTCGCCGTGAGAGGGCGATGTCTTAGCCGCTTGACCAACGGGCCGGCTACGTGATGTAGTATACCACAAAATTCGCCTATTTGCAATTGTGAGTAATTACAAAAAATCAGCGGATGAACCGCTGATTTTTATGCGTTATTCACAAGCCCAAGTGTCCGTTGATCTCGTATCCGTATTCTGCAAGATACGCACAGTATTCCTCTAAACACATATCCAGCTCATACATTCTGGTTGCATGAAATCTTCCCACATATCTGTAGTGCCAAGATTCATAGGTGATGCCGGTCACATCGGTCTTGTCCTTATCAAAGCGCAGGATAAAGCCGAACTTATGGGCATTTTCCCGAAGCCAAGTGCCCGCCTCGGTAGCCGCAAATTCATCCGCCATATATCTGCCTGCAGAGGGCCAGTTGTGCATATCCACACAAAGCCCCGTTTGATGCTCACTGGTTCCGGGAGGGCAAGAATAGGTTGCCACATGTGCCTTCACCTGTTCCAAGGTCCAATCGGGATAGAGCTTGCGGTCACGCTCCACGTAAGAATTGTAAAGCGAGCTTTGATAGGAATAGGAACGGTAGCCGTGGGTCACGCTGAGCACATTATAGGAATAATAGGTGCCCGCGCTGTTATATGCCTTTTGCTTATAAAGCATCCCCTGTGCATCCGCTTCCAAAAAGAGTGCCTGCATCGCCTTTTCTGCGATGTTGCGCAACTTTACAGGATCTCTGTCTGTTCTGGTGTTGGTCACCTTCACCAGATCTTTCGGAGCGTAACTTGAAGGTAGGGGATATTTGCTGTTTACCAGCGTCAGATACTCCGTTCCTTGGGGGTTCATATACTCCTCAAATGCCGAAAGATCGGCTTTGAATTCATACTGATAGTCTACGAACTCCAACGGATCAAACACCGGAGTCGGAGTGGGCGTTGGTGTGGGAGTAGGGGTAGGCGTAGGGGTGGGGGTAGGAGTCGGTGAGGGAGTGGGGGAAAGCGGAGGCGTGGGCAGGGATGCAGACGGGGAAAACAGCGGTGCAGAAGCACTGGGGGACGTTTGCTCAAAAGAGGATGCTCCCTGTGATCCGCTCCCCTGCTCCGATGAAGGGAAAAACGCTTCGCTTGACGGTGCATCAGTGGTGCCGCCTCCAACAGAAAGATCCTGCTGTATACAAGCGCACAGTAAATTCAGCGCCGCAAGACCTCCTGCCAGCGCACATCTTATGACATATCTTTTCTTATTCATGTTCAGTTCCTCGTTTCTGCACCATCCTGTTGCCACATGATCCACACAGGCAAGGGGGCTGCTTCTATTGCCGCAGCGGTGAGCACCAGTTCCTTGTAAACCGTCACCGTTGCGTTTGATTTTTCCTCGTCCTTTTGTCTTGAAAGGGTCAAGCGCTTTTCTTTTTCACTGTAGCTGACCCCCAGACCCGTCGTATAGTCTGTGATCAATTCCAGCGGTGCATACACCCGCTCGCCTGCAAAGTGCACAGGCGCACTGAGCATCACCAAGCTTCCGCCCAGATGCGCCACTCTGCTTTCCTGTTCCAAAACGATCCGCGTACCGTTTGACAAAATATAGTACACATTCGTGCCGTCGCTGATGGTGTGAAAGCCCAGCCAGGATGCCAGCGCGCTCATATCCACCATAGGCTGACCATTGGCATCATAGCCGTTTTCTACGGAGATGTTCACCGTTTTTTTGGTTTTGCCCTCTTCCAAAAGCAGTTCAATTTTCCCAAAATTCAGCGAAACACCGGTTTTCACATACAGCGCGCCTGCCAACGCCAGCATCAGGAGCTGTGCCGCCAAAACAACCGACAACAGCACCAGCACCGCACGTCCGATACGCCTGTCACGCTTTCTTTTTTGCTGAAGGCGCTTTTGCCTTTGAACTTCCTCTAAAACAGGATCATGCGCCCGCAGTCTTTCAGCTTTTTGCATTGCCGCTAGTTCTCGTTTTTCTTTTTCGAGAATCTTTTGCTCTTTTTTCTGAATGGCACGTTCAGTTTTTTCTTCTTTGCGCTGAATCTTGCGCTGTGCGCGCTCTTTCCGGGATTGGTGCCATTTTTCAAGCACTGCCTTTTTGATCCTTCTGAAAAGCCGTCTGCCCTTCACATAAAGAAAGGCGATCACGTCCTCAATGTGCGACCATAATGTAGTGAAAAACACATACAAGCCGCGCAAAATTCGAAAATACAGAGGGGGCTTTTTCTTGCCGCCGGACTCTGCTTTTCGACTGTTATTCCGTTTCTTTTCCAAAGCCATTCCCTCCTTTTCGCTTCTTCGTTCAGTATAGCACACTTCCCTTCTTTTTGCAAGCAGGCACCAATATTTTTTTAGCGCATAAACTGAAAACTGAACGTCTTCGCAGGTGCAGTACCCCTGCAGCATCCGAATTTGAAAGGAGAACCGCATGATCCTTCACACTGTCCTTCCGGGGGAGACGCTTTATTCCATTGCCGCGCGCTATGGAGTGAGCACGGCAGAGCTGATTGCAAACAACGCCCCCATTGACCCAGACCGTCCCACGGTGGGCCGCTCGCTGATCATTCTTCGGCCGCGTGCGCTTTATACCGTCAGAGCAGGCGACACCCTCGAGCAGATCGCGCAAAATCAAGGAATCACTCTTCGTGAGCTCTACCGAAACAATCCGCGCCTGATCGAAAACCCGGACATTTATCCCGGCGAAGAGCTGGTTTTAAGCTATGAGGGCGAAAAGCTGGGCGACATTCTTTCAAACGGCTATGCCTATTCATTTATTTCTCCCGAGACCCAGCGAAAGAGTCTGCCGTATCTCACCAACTTCACCCTTTTTACTTACGGCTTTGACGAGCAAGGCAACCTCATCGCCCCCACCCCCGACGACACCCCCGCGATCCGCTTGGCACTTGAAGAAGGAAGCGCTCCCATTTTGTTGCTGTCCACTCTCGGTCCCGACGATACCTTTGACAACCGTTTGGCAAGCGCCCTATTCTCAAATCCCGCCGCTATAGACAATCTCATCGCCCAGCTCCTTGCCGTCATGGCACAAAAGGGCTTTCGCGCAGTGGATATCGACTTTGAATACGTTCTGCCCGCAGACAAAGAGGGCTTCGTTGCCTTTGTCAACACCTTGGGGCAGGCACTGCGGGCAAACGGCTATGAATTGCTGGTGGCGCTTGCCCCCAAGACCTACGCTTCACAGCCGGGACTTCTTTATGAAGCGCACGATTACCCTGCCCTTGGCGCCGCGGCAGACGCTGTACTGCTCATGACCTACGAATGGGGCTACGCCTTCGGTGCACCCCAAGCCATTGCGCCCATTGACAAGGTAGAGGCAGTGATCAACTATGCGCTTGGTGAGATTCCCGCAGAAAAGATCTTTTTGGGTATTCCCAATTATGGCTACGACTGGACGCTCCCCTATACTCCCGGCGGTCCCCGCGCAACCACCATCTCTCCCCGTCAAGCGCTGGAATTAGCCGATCAGTACGGTGCGGAGATTCTCTTTGACGAACGCGCCGCATCGCCCTACTTTTACTATACCTCCTCCGATGGCAAAGAGCACGTGGTTTGGTTTGAGGACGCCCGCTCCTACGACCGCAAGCTGCGTCTGCTTGCAGAGAAGGGCTTAGCGGGCTTTTCCATCTGGACAGTCATGAACGACACCCCCGATCTGCTGCTCACAGCCAACTCCCTTTTTGATATTCTGTAAAGCATTTTCATAAAACACCTCTTTTTGGTCCATACTGTAAAAAAACCGAAAAGAGGAAAAGTCATGAACTCATCCACTCTGATTACCCATATCAAAGCACGGCATATTTTTGACAGCCGCGGAAATCCCACCATTTTCTGCAAAGTGACCTTAGCTGACGGCGCTGAGGGGTGCGCCGCCGTTCCTTCGGGCGCATCCACGGGAAAATATGAATGTATCGAGCTGCGAGACAATGAAAAGGCATACGGCAAAAAAGGAGTCTTCAAGGCGATCTACGGCATCAACGGGCTGATTCGAGAACAGCTTGTGGGCAAGGATGCCGCCGATCAAGAAGCCATCGACCGCCTGCTTATTGCCCTTGACGGTAGTGAACAAAAGGGGACGCTGGGCGCCAATGCCCTGCTTGCCGTTTCTCTTGCCTGTGCAAGAGCGTCAGCCGCCGCCTTTCATCAAGAGCTTTACCGCTATGTGGGCGGTGCCTTTGCCTGCAAAATGCCTATTCCCTTTATGAACGTGCTCAACGGCGGTCGCCACGCCGACAATGGGTTAGACATCCAGGAATATATGATCGTGCCCCACGGCGCCACCTCCTTTGCAGGTGCCATGCGCATGGGAAGTGAGGTGTATCACGCGCTGGGCGCGCTTTTAAAGGAGGACGACTACCGCACGGCGCTGGGCGATGAAGGGGGCTACGCCCCCGCTATGAAGAGCGACGAGGAGGCTCTGCGCTATCTGGTCAGAGCCATTGAGTTTGCAGGCTATCGCCCGGGTAAGGACGTGTCCTTGGCACTGGATGCCGCCGCCTCGGAATGGTATAGTGAGGGCAAATACCGCCTCAATCACAGAGGGCACACGCTAAAGGGCAACGAGCTCATCGACTACTATGAAAGTCTTTGCAAAGAATTTCCCATCATTTCTCTGGAGGATCCTTTAGCAGAAGATGATTTTGAGGGCTTTGCCGCCATTACCGAGCGGCTGGGCAAGGAGGTACAGATCGTGGGAGACGATCTCTTTGTCACAAACGCCCACCGCCTTATGCGCGGCATTGAAGAACGCTGCTGTAATTGCGTGCTCATCAAGCCCAACCAAGTGGGAACGCTGAGCGAAACCGCAAAAACCATCCATCTGGCAAAGGAACACGGCTACCAAATTATGCTCTCCCACCGCTCGGGAGAAACCGAGGACAGCACCATCGCTGATCTTTCCGTCGCCTTTTTTGCAGGACAGATCAAATCGGGCGCCCCTGCCCGTGCCGAGCGCACGGCAAAATACAACCGTCTTTTGGAAATTGAAGACACCCTTGAAGAAAGCGCACAATTTGGAACAATTCCCCTAAAGTAGTCACCGCCCGCTAAAAAAGCAGGCGAGCCGCTTTCGCGGTTCGCCTGCTTCAATACTAAGCTTAGATATTACTTGTCGATCTTGTCGCGATGCTCCTGGTTTGCCTTGGTTGCATACCAGTCTGCTTCGATCCAGGTTGCCTTGGAGCCCAGAGTCTCTCTTGCGTTCTCCAGCATGTACTTCTCAACGTTCAGACCCATAAATTCTTCTAACTTTGCGTTGAATTCGTGGAACTTCTTTGCACCGTCGTGACCGTAGCTTGCGGAGTTCTTGCCGTTATCCTGGTACCAGTGGAATGCCTTCTTCAGACCTTCAAAGCCGCTAAGACCCTCAGTTGCTTCGCAGTACTTGATGTAGCTTACGTACATCTGTGCGCTGCGGTAGATGCTGTAGGTATAGGAAACAACCTCGCCGTCCTTTTCAACATACTTCATGTTGGCGGAAAGTCCCTGATAGCCGCCCTTGAGCTTGCCCTTGCCCACGTCGATGTTGTCGATGTTGAAGCATTCGTTCCAAGGATATTCAGCAGGAGCGCCCCAAGCGCCGTTCTTCATATTCTGGTTGTCCCACAGAACGTAGGAAGCCTTCAAGTCAGTCTGCATCTCGGATTCAAAGGTCCAGCCTCTGTCCCAGTCAAACATGTGACCCATCTCGTGCAGAGTGCAGAAGTTGAAGTCGTTTCTCTGGTCCTTTTCCCATCTGAGGTACATCTTTTCCATATCGTCTACATACCAGTCTACGTTTACGAATATGTTGCAGTTACCGCCTACAACGCCTGCCATAACGTCCTGATGCTCGAAAGCGTAGATGATGATGTGGGGATAGGGGGTGAAGCCGGTGAGCTCGATAAGAGAGTTGTAGGTGCACTGAGAGTTGTCAGCAAATCTCTGCATGGTCTCTTCAATTGCCTTCTTCAGCTCGGTCTCGTCCTTGATGGAGCTCTTGCTCTTTACTCTGCTGTAAACCTGATCTACTACGTCGATGGGCAGACGAACGGTGATGTTACCTTCCTTGCTCACCCACTGTGCATATCTGGTGGACTTGTTTTCGGTGGGAGTGATCTTTAAGTTGGTCTTGGCATCGGTTGCATCCATCAGAACAAATTCCTTGCCGTTGTAGCCTAAAGCCAGCTTGGAGCTGGAGCCGCATACCATCTTGTATGTACCGTCGCCGTTGTCACGGATGTACCAAGACTGCTTTACAGTGGGAACGCAAGCTTCAATGGTGTCAACCTTCATGGTTCCGCCGGGCTTGATGTTTACGATCTCAAGACCGCTCTCCATACCGTCGCCGGCATACAGATATGCAACCTTTTCTCTGCCTTCAGCACGTACGTAGGAATGAATACCCCAAACGGTCTCTTCCCATGCTTCTCTGTCTTCGGTGCTTACAGAATGGTAATCCCAGTTCAGCTTCACGCCGTCAACGGTCTCGATGGTGTAAAGTCCTGCCTTCAGATCGCAGGTCTGCTTTTCGGGATCAAGCACGATCTCCTCTTCCTTAGACGCAGACTCTTCCTTTTCGGAAACGCTTGCTTCGGGGGAGGATTCAGCCTCGCCGTCATCGGTGGTGGTCTCTGTGGTACAGGAAACCATCATCATTCCGACGGTCAATGCTGCCATCAAAAATGCAATAATTCTCTTCATCATGATACCTTCCTTTAGTTGTTTTTTATTTTATCGCTTAAGCATGTGCCTTCACGTAAGCGTCTGCCATGCTCTGTGCGATTATGGGTGCGATCAGATCGTATCCCTTATCGTTGGGATGGATACCGTCGGGAACACAGCCTGCCGCGGTGCTGTATTTTACCATCAGCTTGGCATTGAGCTGCTTGTCTTCATACAGGTTGCAGTAGGGGATGCCCCACTTGTCACAGATCTTCTTCTGAACTTCAATGTATTCATCCATATCTCCGCATCTGCCGGGAGAGCCCTTGCGCAGCTGGAAGTTGAATACGAAAATAATAGTAGCGCTGGGATAGAGCTTCTTTGCATTGTAGATCAGATGCTCCATGCCGCCTGCCATGGTAGATCTGTCCAGTGCATCAATATCGGTTTCCTCTGCAGTAGCATTCACTACATCGCCCACGGGGCAAGCAGGTCTGCCGTCCAGTGCATAGAAATCCCATGCGTCGTTTACGCCGCCCTCCAAAACCACAAAGTCATACTGGGTCTTGTCGGAAGCATAGTTGTTCATCATGTGGTTATAGACCAAGTTTTGTCCGCGGCAGGTAGAGAGAGACGCACCGTCCACACCCTTGTTCTTACAAACGGTCATGGCGTAGCTGTTCTTGATTCTGTAGGGCCAACCCTCAAAACGGTAACCGGAAGCCATTACAATGGAGTCACCAAGGAAGAGTGCCTTCTTGCCCTTGAGCACCTCAGCGGGGTCTGCGGGCAGAACGGGTTCATTCTTAGAGGGTTCTTCGGGTGTAGGGGTAGGAGTTGCCTCGGGGGTGGGGGTCGCCTCAGGGGTAGGGGTTGCAGCGTCTTTCGAAGGAGAAGAAGCCCCTTCGGTAGGCGCATCGGTGTCTTCCGATGTGGTGGTGGCTGTGCAGGACACGAAAGCCATTGCCAGCATCAGAGTCGCGAGTAATGCAGCGATCAGTCTTTTCATATTTTACCTCCATGCGTATTTTTACGCTTTCATCCTTTCCATTGTAGCAAAAAAAGTATCGTTTGTCAATGTGTTTTTTACAAAAGCAGACCGCCAAGCCGTATTTTAACGAAAGTTTCACATTTTCTTCTTTTGTTCAAGGAGCAAATCGTTCACAATAATACCTGCTGCCCCCACTGCCGCAGTCAGCGCAAAGATCAAAATTGAGAAAGACAGGTCTCCCTTTGAGAGCGTTGCCCCAAGATAGGTAGAGCTGATAACGGAGGGGATACGCGCCACCAGCACAATGAGAAGCAGTCTTGTCAGCTTGATTTTCAAGAGCGGTGCAAAATAGGTCAAAAAATCCTTGGGCGTTCCGGGAATAAAAAACAGCAAAAACAACAATCCGTCTCTGGAAGCGCTTTTATGCAAAAATCTCATTTTTTCGTACGCCTTGCTGTCAGCCACCTTGTCCACCAGCCGCCGTCCCCATTTCATCACAGCCAAATAGATGACCGACGTGCCGAGCGCCACGCCCAGCAAGGCAATTGCCAGCCCGCCCAGCGTTCCGCACATATAGCCTGCCAAAATCTCCACCGGCTCTCCGGGAATGAATGCAAGCAACACCTGTAATACCTGTACCATCAATACGATCAAGTACTTAAAAACACCAAAACGATCCAGTTTTCCCTTGACCTGAACCAGCCACTCCTCGGTCACATCAAATCGGAGGTCCTTTAAGTATGGGTAGAAAAAGACCGCCGCCAGAATGACCGCCGCTATAAAGCTTCCTAAAGCTGTAAATTTCAGTATTTTGCCCTTCATTGCCGTCCCACAGCCTTTTTGATCTCGTCAAGCAGTGCGTAGTCCACGGACAGATTGTTTGCAATACCGCTTCCAATGGCAATATGAGGCTTCATTGCCGCGTGAAAATCACTGCCGCCCGACAGCATCAGCCCCAGTTTTTTTGCCATGCCTCTGAACTTTTCGCCCATTTCGGGGGTGTATTCACTGTAATACCCTTCCACGCCGTCAAGCCCCGCCTGCTTCAACTGCTTCATCAAGTCAAAAATTCCTTCGTCGGACAGCTTTGTCTGGTAAGGATGGGCAAAGAAGGCAACGCCGCCCGCCTTGTGGATGAGCTCAATTCCCTGCTCCGGGGTCATCACTTCTCTTTTTACATAGCAGGGCGCGCCCACGTACAGATACTTTTGGAAAGCCTCTGCCACGCTTGCAACATAGCCCTTTTCCATCATCACCTTGGCGTAATGCGCCCGTCCCACGCTCCCGACGGGTGCCACCTTGCGCACATCCTCTTCACAGATGTCAAAGCCGTGCGCCTGCAGCTTTTCCATGTATTTTTCATGGGTACGCTTGCGCTCTTCTTGTTGAATGGCAAAGGCTTCCTTGAGGGCGGGATGTTCCTTATCAATGTAGTAGCCCAGCACATGCACCTGGGAGATGCCCTCTGTGGAAAGCTCCACGCCGGGCACGATTTCAACGCCCAGCCGTTCCCCTTCTGCCGTAGCACGCTCAATGCCCCCCACCGTGTCGTGGTCGGTGAGCGCAATTGCAGTTAGTCCCGCATCCTTGGCGGCACGTACCAGCTCCTCGGGGGTCATAGAACCGTCGGAAAAAAGCGAATGGGTATGCAGATCAATTGTTTTCATATTCAACTTCCTTTACCGTTTATAAATGCAAAAAACGCACAGGCGCGCATTTGATCTCTTCTTTTATTATAAACCTTTTTTGGGGAAAGTCAAGAAGCAGGAAAGGAAATTCCAAATGTTCATACCAAGTTCACATATATCGTTTAAAATGCTTTTGTATATTGTCAACGGAAAGGACGCTTGAATCAAGCGAAAACATAAACGTGAGCGAAGAAAAGAAGGAAATTAAAACATCCATCGGCGGACAGGCGCTGATGGAAGGCATTATGATGCGCGGGCCCAAAAGAACCGCCATGGCAGTGCGCAACCTGCAGGGCGAGATCGTGCTGGAAGAGTGGAACACCGTTTCCAAAAAGCCCAAAAAGATCTGGACACTGCCCATTTTCAGAGGACTTTACGGCATGGTCGCCTCGCTGACCACAGGCTACAAGGCGCTGATGCGCTCGGCTGTGCTCTCGGGACTGGACGAGCTGGAAGCCCAGGAGGAAGAGGAAAAGAAATTAAAGAAGCTCAACAAGGCAAGAGCCAAGCAGGGACTGCCTGCACTTGAAGAACTTCCCGAGGAGGAAAAGGTGGAGCACACCCCCTCCGATGCCTTCTCTTTTGCAAAAAAAGATGAAGAGGTGAGCGAGCCTGCAGAATCGGTGTCCGAATCAGCCGGGGAAGGAAAAACTGCTCAAAACACAGATGAAAAGCCTGCAGAAAAAACCAAAAAAGAAGAAAAGGAAAAGAAAAGCGGATCGTTTAACGGACTGATCGCCGTGGTGGGAATCGTTGGCACGGTTCTGGGCGTGGCGCTGATGTTTGCGCTGTTCTTTTATCTGCCCACTCAGCTTTACAGCTGGACCATCCAGGGTGCCGTTGAAAAAATTGAAGCATCCTATCCTCAAATGCTTATCCGCTCCCTCTTTGAAGGGGTAATCCGTATCATCCTGTTCGTTGGATATATGGCAGCAGTCAGCTTGATGAAGGATATCAAGCGCACCTTTATGTACCACGGCGCAGAGCACAAGACCATCTTCTGCTATGAAAAGGGTCTGCCCCTCACCGTGGAAAACGTACGCAAGATGTCCCGCTTCCATCCCCGTTGCGGCACCTCCTTTATGGTGGTCATGCTGATTATCGGTATTCTTGTGGGCTCGCTGATCCCGCAGTTTAGTTTCGAAATCGAAATTTTAAACAACCTGGTGCGCACTCTGTGCAAGCTGGCACTGCTTCCCGTAACCGTGGGTATCGGCTATGAGTTCATCAAATACGCAGGCAAGCATGACAACCTGTGCATCCGTATCCTCTCTGCCCCCGGACTGCTCATGCAGCGCATTTCCACCAAGGAGCCCACCGATGATATGATCGAGTGCGCCATTGCGGCAGTGGAAAAGGTCATCCCCTCAGACGGCAGCGATAAGCTGTAAGCTTGCACTCTGTTTATTATTCATATTGAACAAAAATGTCCCGAAGTGAAGCCGCATCGGATTTTCACTTCGGGATCTTACAAAAAAGTCAAAAAAAAATAAAAAAGGTATTGACAATCCAAGTAAAACGTGTTATAATATCGCCCGTCCGATAAATGCACCTGTAGCTCAGTTGGTAGAGCAACTGACTCTTAATCAGTGGGTCCCGGGTT
>JAFTMP010000175.1 GCA_017452335.1 Clostridia bacterium | reverse complement strand
CCCGAGGAGGAGCGCTTGATCTCGCATTCTCCACCGGTTGTAAAAATATTGATCTGCTTGTATTGCTCGATGAGCTCCAAAACAAAGGCAGAGCCGTTCTGCTCAAGAATATTTTGGTGACGCGCTTTGCCGTCGCTATAAAATGTTTCGATCTGGAGCGTTCGAATCCCTTTAAGGGAAATGATCCGTCCTTGTGCGCGTTTAATCTCTTTGTTGATGCTCTTGCTGAAAATGATCTTTTCAAGGGCACCGCTTGTGAAAATATCGTTAAGAAGCTGTGTAAGCTCTGTCATAGGATTCTCCTTTGATGTGTTCTTCGTATAGTGTAACAGAAATTCTTCATAATTGCAAGGTTTACAAAAAAATATTCTCTTTTTTCGTTCCTCTTCTTGAAAGAAGGAGGAAAATCGTGTATAATTCTAACAAAGGAGCGTAGATATGGTAGAGACTAAAAAGGGACTTGTTATTTCCTGTGACAGCGGGCTTTATGAGATATATACTGAAGATGCACAGCGTATTTCCTGCAAACCGCGGGGAAAATTTCGGCATAAGAGTACCAAGCTTTTGGTGGGCGATCGCGTAGAATTGTTTTTTGACGAACAGGGTAACCCTGTAGTGGAAACGATCTTTGAGCGAAAAAGCACGCTGATTCGTCCCCCTGTGGCGAATTTAGACGTGTTGTTTATCGTGACGGCGGCATCCTCCCCCGATCCGATTTATGAGAACATTGACAAGCTTACTGCCATTGCGGAGCATAACTGCATCAAGCCTGTGATTATTGTAACCAAATCAGATCTGAGTGCCAATAGGGCAGAGGAGCTGTTTTCCATTTACCGCCGCGCAGGATACGACGTGTATGTGGCAGGCATTGAGGATCAAGAGGGAAGAGAACTTCTTTTGAGCGTGTTAAAAGAAAAGTATTCCGGAATGATCGCAGCTTTTGCAGGTGCGTCCGGTGTGGGGAAGTCTACCTTGATGAACGGGTTGTTTCCTACGCTTTCCTTAAAGACAGGAGATGTGAGCGAAAAGATCGGCAGAGGAAAGCATACCACCCGTTCTGTGAATCTGTTTCCCTTAAAGGAACTGCTTGGTGCGGGCGAAGGCTTTCTTGCAGACACGCCGGGCTTTTCCATGCTGGATTTTGAGAATTTCAATTTCTTTGCGCTCGGCGATCTTCCCCATAACTTTCCGGAATTTGAGGAGCAGCTTGGTTGTTGCAAATATACCAAGTGTACCCATCGCAAGGAGGATGGTTGTGTGATTCTTGAACGTGTTCGTCAAGGAGCGATTCCAAAGAGCAGACACGACAGCTATTGTGCGCTGTATGATCTGTTGAAAAACAAACACGAATGGGAGAAATAAGAAACTTTTCCCGCTTCGATGCATAGAATATAGCAGAAAACAAAGAGCGGAGTGGTGATATGAGAATTGTGGTTTTACGTCCACCCAAGGTGCTTCTGCCTATCGTACGTAAAGTGTTTGGTATCAAAAAGGAAAATGTATAAAAGATGAAGAGTCGCTTTATAGCGGCTCTTCGCTTTTTATAGGCGTGTTTTTCTAAAATAGAGATCCTTCTGCACTGAAAACAGATTTGGGGCATATAATGAATAAAGATTGAAAGCGAGGTGTTATTTTGAATTCACAAGAGGATATGAACATAGGAAGCATCGTCATTCGGGCGCGGTCGGGGTATGGACTCTTTCCGCTTAGCGACGTGCTTGTTACTATTTTTTCGCAAGATGGCGAAAACAGCACCACTGTCGCCGTAGGTTACACCGATGAATCGGGGCTATCTCCCGAATTTGTTCTTCCCGCAACGGTAAAGGAAGGCTCTACCCAGCTTAAACCCATCGCACAGCGCTTTACCATTGAGGCAAGCAAACCGGGTTATCAAACAGTGATTCTGCACGGCGTGCAGGTCTATCCGGGGGTGCAGACGGTGCAAAATTTAAACATGGCACCGCTTCCATCAAGACCCGGACAGACGCTGACCGAATACGACAAAGAACTGGTGCAGGAAGAAATGATGCAAGAGCTGTAATTTGAAGGAGAGGAGTGAAGGATTGAACAGTCCGCCCGTACTTTTGCCCACCATCCCCGAGACCATTGTGGTACACCTGGGATCACAGGATGAGGAGGCTCCAAATATTGAAGTGGGATTTATTGATTATATCGCGAATGTGGCGTCTCACGAGTTGTACCCCACCTGGCCCGAAAGTGCACTGATTGCCAATGTGATCGCGCAGATCACTTTTGCACTAAACCGAGTTTACACGGAGTATTATCGGAGCAGGGGATATAATTTCGATATTACTGCCACACCTCAAATGGATCAAGCGTACGATCAAGGAGGGAGTGTATATGAAAATTTAGAAAAAATTGCAGAAGAGTATTTCAACAGCTATATCAGACGGGAGGGAAGTGTTGCGCCCCTGTTTGCTGCATATTGCGATGGGGTGAATACGCTTTGCCAGGGACTTTCTCAAACAGGAAGCGTGGAACTGGCAAACCAAGGATTTACCCCTCTTGAAATACTACGATACTACTATGGGGAGGATCTTGAATTCGTGCCAAATGTTTCAATATCCACGCCGCAGGATACGGCGCCCGATACCCTTTTACGTTTGGGTTCTTCGGGAAACAGTGTATATATTCTTCAGCGAAGACTTAACCGCATTTCGGCAAACTATCCCTCTATTCCGAAGATCTATCCCGAGGATGGTATTTTCGGTGTAGAAACAGAAAACGCTGTTCGTGAATTTCAAAAGGTGTTCGGCTTAACGGTAGACGGTATTGTGGGAGACGCTACCTGGTTTGAGGTGCGTGAAAAGTTCAATGCGGTAAAAAAACTGAACGAGCTGCTCTCCGAGGGTTTGACTTACGAAGAAGTGACACTGCAATTTCCTGAGAATCTTTCCTTTGGAGATCGGGGCGTTTACGTGAGTATTATACAGTACTATCTGAATTTTGTCAGTGCTTTTACTACCGAATATGACGATATTCCCATTACAGGGGTGTATGATGAAGAAACGGTACAGCAGGTGAAGGATTTTCAAAACTATGCGGGATTGGTACCCAGCGGTGTGATGGATGAGGAGACCTGGAATGTGCTTTACGATGAATACAGGGGGATCATCCTTTCTCTTCCCCCTTCTTCTTTCGAGAGTATTGCCAGACCCTTCCCGGGAATCCCCCTGCGTGTGGGCAGTACCGGAAAGGATGTAAGAGACCTGCAGGAATATATCAATGTATTGGCAGGGGTATATGAGGAAGTGCCTGTTATAGCCGTGGATGGTATTTTCGGGAACGAAACAAGGGATGCAGTCTACGCGATCCAAGCACTGTTTAACTTGACGCTTGATGGGTCGGTGGATTCGATCACCTGGGCGAAGATCGCCGATGAATATAATACCATTCTTGCGGGGGAATCAAGAGCGGACGATCAATTTCCAGGATATACCGTTAGAGAAGATGCAGCAAACTGAAAGGAGAGGGCATGACACAAGAAGAATTGATGCTTGACAAACGGCGGGCGGTTCTGCAGATCCAACAGTGGCTTCGTACCTTGGCGCAGTCGGGCTTTCCGTTACCGCTGATCGTCCCCGATGGGATATATGGACCGAATACCAAGGAAGCGGTGCGCATTTTTCAAAGTCTTTCGGGACTGGCAGCAACGGGGGAGGTAGACTATGTTACTTGGCTCGCCCTTAGGGACGATTATCGAAAGGTGGCAGCAGGAGTAGCACTGACCAATCCCATTTTTCCTTTTGAATATACCTTGAGCGATCAAAAGGTCACGAGTGGGGATCGGGCATCGTTGGTGTATATTATTCAAGCAATGATCGAGGAACTGTTGCTGGTGTACACAACGCTCGTTGATCGTGCGCCCAGCGGTATTTATGATGAGCAGACAGCGGAAAATATTCGCATCCTCCAGGAGATTTGGCGTTTGCCTGTTACGGGAGAGGTGGACAGAGATACCTGGAACAGCCTTGCGGATGCCTATAATAAAAACATCAATAAAGAATAAGAATGAATAAAAAGGAAATACTGGTATAAAGAGAAAACGACAAACGGAGGGCACATGTCAAACAAATTTACCCCTTATGCCAAGGAAGCACTGGACAGTGCGTTGGAGATTTCCAATAGCTTTGGACATGGCTACGTGGGCAGTGAACACATGCTTCTTGGAATACTTCTTACAGAGCGCTCTGCGGGCTCGGCGCTCTTGCGGGAGAAGGGTGCGGAATATGGACTACTGCATGCGCTGGTTCAAAAATGCGCTCCCGATACCTTTGGGATCACCGCTACAGCTGAGGATATTTCCGCTCTTTTGCGGGCAGCACTGGAGCGTTCTGCTCAAATTGCAAACGAGCAGGCAAGTACTTCGATTGGAACAGAACATATTTTGTGTGCACTGATCGAAAAGAATGACGGTGCCGCTGTGCGAATTTTATCTTATGCAGGTATTTCTGTGGGAGAATTGCGGGAAGACGTCAAAATGTACGTCAGCAGTTGTGCCAGAGCGATAGAGAGTATCCAACCGCAGCAAACAAAAAAAGAGTTTCCGGCTCTTTCAAGGTATGGAAAGAATCTGTGTGCCACGGAGGCAAGCGGACAACATGATCCGGTAATCGGCAGAGAACAGGAGTGTCAGAGAATTCTTCAAGTATTATGCCGGCGCGGGAAAAATAACCCGTGTCTTGTGGGAGATCCGGGTGTGGGGAAAACCGCGATCGTTGAGGGGATTGCGGCAATGATCGTTAAGGGGGATGTACCAAAATCTCTGCGCGGCAAAATCATTTTTTCAATTGATCTTTCCGCTCTTGTAGCAGGAGCAAGATACAGAGGAGATTTTGAAGAGCGGCTTCGCTCGGTGATTGAGGAAGCGAAGAATAGCGAAGTGATCTTGTTTATAGATGAAATCCACACACTGGTGGGCGCGGGAGGCGCAGAGGGGGCGGTGGACGGCGCCAATATTTTAAAGCCGCCACTGTCTCGCGGAGAGATTCGTCTGATTGGTGCAACCACCTACCATGAATACAAAAAATATATAGAAAAGGATAGCGCGCTTGAACGGCGTTTTGCTAAAATTGCTGTAGAGGAACCGAGTGCCGCAGAAACGGTACGGATATTAAAGGGATTAAAGCCTCGTTATGAAGCGTTTCATGGAATCGTCATTGATGACGAAGCATTGCAAACGGCGGTGGATCTGTCCATGCGCTATCTTCCGGAGCGCTTTTTACCCGACAAGGCGCTGGATCTTCTTGATGAATCCTCAGCAAGACTGCGCGTTCAAAAAAATGGGGAGACTTTCATGGAACAAGAGGTGAGATTAACGAAAGAGGATATAGCAAACACTCTTTCTGCACAAACAGGTATCCCGATCAGTATACACGGTGAGCACAGCGAAAAGAAGCAAACAATTCAATCCCTTCTTGCAGAGCAAGTTTTTGGGCAAGAGGAGGCAGTAGCAAAGATCAGCGGTGCTTTACAGCGCGCAAGCCTAGGCGTTCGGGACGAGAAAAATCCGATAGGTGTTTTTTTGTTCGTAGGAAGATCGGGAACAGGAAAGACACAGATGGCACGCTGTATAGCTCGGGCGCTGTTTCATGATGAGAGCGCGCTGATCAGATTTGACATGTCGGAGTATTCAGAGGCGCACAGCGGTGCATCCTTGATCGGTGCACCGCCCGGATACGTGGGGTATGAGCAGGGAGGACGGCTTACCGAGCAGGTGCGCAGAAGGCCCTACAGTGTAATTCTTTTTGACGAAATAGATAAAGCACATCGAGACGTATGCCACCTGCTTTTACAGGTATTTGACGAAGGTCGCTTAACCGATGCGTCGGGTAGAGTGGTCGATTTTACAAATTGCTTAATCATTCTTACAGCAGATCCACCCACTAAGGGACAACGAATTCTAATGCCCGGACAGCAGGCACAAAGTGATGATCGGCGTCTTTTGGAAAAGGAATTACAAAGCCGTTTTTCTTCCGAATTCTTAAATCGCATTGATGAGATCATTATTTTTAAGGAGCTTGATACCGCGGCTTATCTTCAAATTGCGAAGCGGGAATGTGATCTTTTGTCTGAGCGCATGGAGAAGATGGGATATCATTTGACGGTTCACGAAAGTTATCTTTTCTATCTTGCCCGCAAGTGCGCAGACAGGGAAGCAGGAGCACGGGAGATAAAAAAGGAACTGCGCGCCCATGCGCAAAAGGAGCTTTCTCAGGCGATTTTTGAAGAGCGTCTTTGTAAAGGCGACAATGCCACGTTATTGTGCATGACGGAAAACCGCCCTTCCTTGCTCATAGACGAAAGTTGTGAAGCGGGTCATTATTCATAGAATAAACCCTCCTCCAATTTGCCAAACAGCAGGTTGGAGGAGGGTTTATATTATAATAAGTGGTCAAATAAAGCGATGTTGCTTGCCTGGGGCTTGAGGGCTCCACTTTCACATTGCTTTATGATCTCAACGATTTTATCGTTGATCGGCGTTGCGACGCCCGTTTTTCTGCCCCATGTGCAGACGATACCATTGATGGCATCAATTTCGCAGGGTTTATTCTTTTTTAGATCCTGCAGCATGGAGGGTTCAATGTTGCGGTGCTTTTTCATGGCAATGGGAATCAGCGCGGTTGCAATGGCACGCTTAAATACATTTTTATAGTAAAACAGGGCAGTAATGTTTTTTCCTTGCACGGGGGCAAAGGTAGCACCGACCGCATGTCCCACGTCAATACACTCTTTCATGCAACGAATAGCAACCTTTCTTGCCGCCTTATTTTCCGAAACATCGCCAAATACGCCGCCGACCACCGTGCCAAGTCCCGAGAAGGTGGCATTGATGAGAAGCTTTGACCAGCGTGCGCCGATGAGGTTTTCTTCCTCGTGAACGGGACACATCAGCTCTAAAAGCCCCTTCACCTCTGCAAATTTTTCATCACTGATCCCTTCCATTTTACCCATGTGGAAGGAAAGACTTTCGGGATCACTTGTTAAAACGCAAACACCGGGAGAAGCCAAGGTCGCGCCCCATTCCACCACACACCCAATTGTGCGGTGCGTGCCGACGATCTCTGCGATCTCCGGCTCTGGGAGTCCATTTTGAAGGGTGACGATCACGCCATCCTCTTGAAGATGATCCTTTAAAAAAGAGACCACAGCTTTATTGTGAAGCTGTTTGGTTAACAAAAGGATCACATCATAAGCGCCGCTCATTTCATCGGGTGTCAGCGCGGTCACGGGAACGGTCATTTGCACAGTACCTGTGATTTGAGCACCCTTGGTTTTTAGCGCCTCGACATGGGCTTTGTTGCGGTTGATCAGATCAAGCTTCCCGCCGTTTTTGGTAATATTAGCGCCCAGCACAGTGCCAAGAGAGCCCGCGCCGTAAATTGCATATCTTCTCATTTCGCACCTCATTCGTTTTTAAAAAATGCCACAGCCACAGCACCGGGACCTGCGTGGGTGCCGATCACACTGCCAATAGTGGTATAGCGTACACTTTCAAGTCCTTTTTCCCAAAGATGCTTGCTATCCACGATATACTT
>JAFTMP010000174.1 GCA_017452335.1 Clostridia bacterium | reverse complement strand
TTGCACGCCGAGGATATTATGACATATCCGAAGCGTACAAGTCTCTGCACTATTTATGATTGAACCGCCGTGTACCGAACGGTATGCACGGTGGTGTGAGAGGACAGCTAATCAATTAATGATTAGCTTCCTACTCGATTTGAATTGAGGGGGTAAACGACCGTTTACTTGTTCGGGTTTTGGGCTTTTAGAGAAAATAGTAGTCGGAAGAGCCGCGAAAGCCCATGTAAGACTCTTGGTAGTTGGCAAGACGGTTGGCAAGGCGGAAAATGGTATACACCAATAGCAGCTTGTGGCCTCCGAAGAATTTATAGACGCAGATCTGCTCTTCTCCGGTGTCTACATCTGTACGGTGGGCAAAATCCAACCGCACCATTTCTTCAAGCACCTCCTTTGCCCGCCCGGGCTCCACCTTGCATTTTGCGGCAACGGAGGGCACGGTGAACGCCAAGGGCTCGTGGGTGATGGCGTAGAGGAACACTGCTCGAAAACTGTCGTCTGCCAATTTTTGAAGCAGGGAAACGGAGGCTTCATCGCTAAGGATCTCTGCGGTTTTTAAGGTGGGCTTTCTGAAAACAAAGCCCAGCTCGTTGTTGGCGTACAGTGCGCCGCCCTTGTCGGCATAAAAAGCGGTTTGGGAATCATGGTTTTTTTCAAGAAACTCCTTCAATTGCCGTGCCTGCTCAGCGGGCTCTGCTTCTTTACCTTGCCCGGCATGAACTCTTTCGGCGCGGAAAATGGTTTCAAGAAGGGTATCGTAGGCTTCTTCCGGAAGCTGGTTATAGGAAATGGAGCGCCCCGTGCAGGGCTTGCCGAACAGCTCGTCCAGGGTGACCTCGAAGATGTCGGCGATCACGGGCAGCAGCATGATGTCGGGCATGGTGAAGCCGTTTTCCCATTTGGAAATCGACTGGGAGGAAACACCCAGCAGATTGCCCAGTCCCTCTTGGGTCATGTTTTGGTCTTTGCGCAGTTGTGCAATGCGTTCTCCGATGGTATTCATATTCAAATCCTTTCAAAACAGAGTGGAAGCGCTTCTTTTGTACTTATTATAGCAGAAGTTGAGGGGAAAATCCATACCTCAAACGGAGAATCTCTCACCCAAATGGAAAGGAACTAAAAAATGACGGATGGCTTTCGCCATCCGTCAAGAAAAATAGCATTTATTGAGGCTTTTCCAGTGTATCCAGGTCGATTTCGGGCTTTACGTTTTGGCTTGCATCAATATGGAACACGGTATCCAGGGTGTCGTTCTTGGAGAAGAAGCCGCAGTTGTTCAAATAGAAGTGGTTGTCAACAACGCCTCCGCCGTAGTCCTGGCGCTGTGCCTTTCTTGCGGTAGCGTCGCCCGTCAGCTTCATCTTGTCAACGGGGATCCAATTGCCCGAGGTGGTCACCATCCACTGATTCTGGAAGTGTGCACGGCGGTAGTTATGACCGTTTACGTCAATAAAGCTCTCAAGGAAGGAGTACGCGCCCTTAAACCAGGTCTGGGTGAGGGGTCTAAGGAACGAGCACAGCAGCTCCCACTTGCCCGTTTCGGGGAAGAAGAAGTAGGAGGTGAACTCGGTCTTGTTGTCTTCCACGGGTCTGATGTGGCAAAGGAACTTGTAGGTCTGACCCGATACCCAGTTGTAGTTCATGTAAGACTGACCGCCCGAGCCTTCGTTTCCAAACTCACCGGTTCTCACCAGAGGATGCTTTTTGAGTACCTTTACCATCTGATCCTCGGGGATAGTGGTGGGGTCGTCTGTCTTGTAGGGAGACCAAATGGAGAAGAGCACCTTTCTCTGTCCCTCATCGCACACCTGCATGCCGAAATATCCGCCGTGGAAGCCGATTGCCATGCAGTAAGTACCATGGGGATCGTCGCCGGGATCTACTCTTGCTTCGTTGTAGAACCACTCTACGTCCTCGCCTGCGGCAGAAACGTCATATCCGCAGTGAACAGAGGGACCGCGGCGGATCCAGTAGAAGTCCTGCTCGTCGCTCTCTCTTGCATAGGAAGCCATTTCAGCATCCTCTACGCCCTCAACCTTCAGCGCAGTGGGGAATGCGAAAACATCGCCCTCCTTGGAAACGCCCTTCAGCGCCACGTCCACGTATCCTGCAGTGGTCTCATAGCTGCCCAGTGCAATTTCGGTGGTGCCCTTTGCGATCTGTACTTCCTTTTCGGGCTTGTTGATGCCTGCCAAAACTACAGCATCAGCGGCGGTTTCGTTGCACAGCAGAGTCAAGGTCAGCTTGGCGTCTACAGCGGGCTTGAAGAAGATGTGATATTCGTATTCAGCGTTTGACCAATCGGTCCAACCCTCGCGGGTGATGTCATCTCTCTGGCTTTGAGGCTTGTTGGTGATGAACGAGTTACCGCCCAGAGGAACGATGATAAATTTGTTTTCCATGGCTGTTATTCCTTTCGAAACTCAATTTGGGATGCTCCCATACAAATTCATTGTATCACAAACTACCTGTAAATTCAAGGGTTATTTTGGAAGAAAAGGAGAAAATCTTCATCTCTCGGCAAAGAATACTTCATAAAATACCCTTCCTCAAGAGGGATCCACCGCTCAAAAAACGCCTGCGCGCCCGCTCCCTCCCGCAAAAGCAGTCTGCGGCGCTGTTCTTTTTGGGATATTTCCAAAAAAAGCGTGTGGGTGTAGGCAAAGCGAAAGGGCGGATACAGGGTATAACTGCCCTCAATGATCACCGAGGAGCCCGCAGGAACAGAGGCATATTCGCGGATCGTCTGGGTTTGGCAGTCAAAAATACCGTAGCAAAGGTCTTGTGCGCGGGAAAGGGGGATCAAAACCTCCTTTGCAAAGCGCTCCTCGTCCAAATTGATGCTTGGAGAAAAGCCGGGGGCGGAGCGCTCTTTGATAGGAATAAAAAAATCATCGGCACAGATCAGCGCGGCACACGTTTGCTTTGCAAGCTCCTTTGCAAGGGTGCTTTTGCCCGCACCGCACCGTCCGTCAATGGCAAGAACGAAGCGCTCTTCTTGTTTTAGTTTTTCGATAAGTGTCTGTAATTCGATCTTCAAATGCTCCCCTCCTTTCCTCTTCATTCTATCATTTTTTGCTCTTTTTGTCAATGAACACTTGACATTCCCGCAAAATGCGGTATATAATAATTTTAGTTTGAACAATAAAAAAGGAGCGTTATGATTTACGTAAAAACCCCGGGAAAGGATCCCGCCCTGCATTTGGCAACAGAATACTATTTTGCCGCAGAACAGCCCCTAAAGGACACCGTTTTGGTGCTGTGGAGCACATCACCCACCCTTGTGGTGGGCAAATTTCAAAACACCTTGGAGGAGATCAACGAAGAGTACGTGAAGGAGCACGGGCTTTATGTGGTCAGACGCCTCTCGGGGGGCGGCACCATGTATATGGATGAGGGTGGCTGGCAGTTTGCCTTCATCAAGGGGGGCGAAGCACGTCATATTGACTTTAAGGAGTATATTACCCCCGTGGTTTTTGCACTGCGCGCAATGGGTGCGGATGCCTACATGAGCGGACGAAACGACTTGATGCTGGATGGCAGAAAGTTTTCGGGCAATTCCCAGTATAAAGTAAAAGGAAAAAAGGGCGGGGAAGTGACGGTGCACCACGGCACCCTTCTTTACAACACCGACCTTTCAAGAGTTGCCGCCGCCACCACGGTGGACCCCTACAAGATCACTTCAAAAAGCATCAAGAGTGTCAGAGAACGGGTAACCAACATTTCCGAGCACCTGCCCGATCCTCCGAGCCACGATGAATTCGGAAGATTGCTTGTGGAAGCACTGATGCACCACAAGCACGTGGAATATCACCTTTCGGATCAAGAAAAGGCGCGCATCGAGCAGATCGCAAACGAGCTTTTCCGTGATCCTGCCCGCCTTTACGGCAAAAATCCTGCCTGCACGCTGAAAAACACAGGACGCTTTGAGGGCGGAAAGGTGGAAGCACTGCTGGATATCAAGGGCGGTGTGATCACCTCCTGCCGTTTGCAGGGAGACTTTTTCGGCGCGGATGTGGAAGCAATTGAAGAGGCACTGAGGGGTTGCGCCCATCGGTATGAGGCGGTGCTGGCGGCTTTGCAGACACTGCCCGAGGGACTGATCTTCAAGGTAAAAAATCAAGAGCTGGCAGAGCTGATCTGCAAATGATTTTAATGTTTAAACAACTTTAAATAACTTTAAATGAGTTTTTCTAAAGAAATTTGCAGGGAAATGCGTTTTTTGTGTTGACAAGTTCATAAAAAAATACTATAATGTTTATAGGATAAGACATCGGCAACGGTTGTCTTTAGTAGCGATGAAAAAGTAACCGCAACTTTTCGACTGAGGCGGTTACTTTTTCCTTTATACACGATCGTGAGCACGAGTCCCACGAGAGCAAGTACGAACATACAGAAATCCATGAGATCTGATAGCGTTATATACTGCACAGATGTATCACCCCCTTTCGGTAAAAATCCCGAAAGGGGCGAAAAAATCTTTCCCCTTTCGGGAGAAAGACAACCGCCACCGAAGTGAAATCTTATCCTATGGCAATAATTGTATCAAAAACATCGAACATTGTCAAGTGTTTGTGATGAATGTAGGAGAAAAAATGACCGTTTTATTTACATGCCCCCACTGCAAGGGGCAACTGATAAGGGAAGAAAAACGGCTGTGTTGCCCCAAGGGACACAGCTTTGATTTGGCGCGGCAGGGCTACGTAAATCTGCTTGTGGGCAAGGGCGGCGGCGTGCACGGAGACGACAAGGAAATGATCCGCGCCCGCAGAGATTTTTTAAATACAGGGCACTATGCGCCGTTAAGAGACGAGCTTTCCGCGCTCATCGGCAGGGAAGCACCGCGCACCTTGCTTGACGCAGGATGCGGGGAAGGGTACTATACCGAAGGAATTTTGTCGGCACTGCCCGAAAGCGCCGTGGCAGGGGTGGACATCTCAAAGGATGCCCTGGCGTACGCCGCGGTGCGCTTGAAGGGAAAGGCGCAAACTGCCGTGGCAAGCGTGTATGATCTTCCTGTGGCAGACGGTTCTTTTGAGGCGCTGACCCTGCTTTTTTCGCCTTATTGTAAAGACGAATATAGGCGAGTGCTCAAAAAAGAGGGGCTTTTTGTCATGGCAATTCCGGGTAGACGCCATCTTTTTGAAATGAAAGAACTGCTTTACGAGCACCCTTATGAAAATGAGGTGGCAGAATTTTCGCTGGATGGCTTTGAGCTTTTCTTAGAGAAAGAGATCGCTTACCCCATGACGGTGGAGGGGCAGGCATTGCGCGATCTTTTTGCCATGACACCCTATTATTACCGCACACCAAAGGCAGGCAAGGAGCGTGCACAGCGCTGTGAGCGCTTGACCATCGGGGCGCAATTTCATCTTTTGGGGTATCGGAAAAAGGGGTGAATGGCCTCCAAAAAGACGAGTTTTGTGCAAGGTGTACAAAAAGTGAACAAACTTTTTGTGCAAAAGGTAAAAAGTTCATTTTTGGGTCAAATTGTGAAAAAAATTTGAAATTTCCTCTTGAATAATTTGCGAAGGTATGATAAAATACAGACAACAAGTGCGGGGGCACCCGCACAAATTTTAAGAGAGGTGTAATTATGAAAAAATTATGCGCATTAATGCTCGTAGTGGTAATGGCTCTTGGCATGCTGCCTTTTGCTGTTTCTGCTGACGAAACCTGGTCCTACACTCTGGTAGACGGCGTGCTGACTATTACCGGTACCGGTGCTGTTGGAACTACTACCACTCAGGAAGCTGAGTATCCCTGGCATGAACAGAGAGCGGAGATCACCGAGATCGTTGTATCTGACGGTATCACCGAGCTGGGTGCAAGACCCTTCTCTAACTGCACTGCACTTACCAAGATTACCTTTGGTAAGGATTGTGTGAAGTTCTCTCAGGACACCATGTCCTACTGCCCCGCACTTGAAGAGGTTGTATTCAACGGTGCTGTTGAGTCTATTGGCCAGGGTATTGTTTACTCTACCGGTAACATCACCAAGGTAACCATTACCAACCAGAGCAAGGAAGACTTCATCGCTCTGACTCAGGCTAAACCCTACAATACCAACTTTGAAAAAGACACCATCACTTGGACCGTAAATGGC
>JAFTMP010000173.1 GCA_017452335.1 Clostridia bacterium | reverse complement strand
TTCTGCCGTTTTTATATATGAAAAAGCTGTTTTGGTTGCTTCTGTCTGCCCTTTTGCTTCTGGGCGCCTGCACTGCCCCTGCGCTCTCTATAGCGCCGCCCGCCCTCGGCTCTTCCCCCGCGCCCGAGAGCACCGCAAATTCGGCGCAGGGATCCTCCGTACGCCCCGCACCCTCCCCCGGCTTCTCTTTCCCCTCTTCTGACAGCAGTAAAGCACCCGATTCTCCGTCCATGCCCTCGGCAGAGCCGACGCCAAGTGAAAAACCTACCCCCTCAACAAAGCCGACGCCCACGCCCGAACCAACACCAAGTCCCGAACCCACGCCAAGTCCCGAACCCACACCGAGTCCCGAACCCACACCGAGTCCCGAGCCGACCCCTACCCCCGAGCCTGCCTTTACCCCCTTCACACTGGCGTTTACAGGCGATATCAGCATTGCGGAAAACTACAAGATCTGGAAAAACGCCGTCAGCAAGGGCTACACCATAGAGGATTGCTTCTCCCCCGATATTTTATCGCGCATGCGGCAGGCGGATTTTTTGGTCATCAACTATGAATCCTGCGTCAGCGACCGCGGCACCCCGCTGTCCGGCAAGGCATACACCTTCCGCACCTCCACACAGCGTGCAAGAGATATGCTCACCATCGGTGCCGACCTTGCGGGACTTGCCAACAACCACGTTTACGACTACGGTAAAACCGCCTTTCTTGACACCATTGACACCTTCCGGCAAATGGGCATCCCCACCATCGGGGCAGGTGCCAATGAAAAGGAGGCGTACGCCCCCTATTACTACGAGCAAAGCGGCGTGAAGATCGCCTTTATTGCCGCCTCCCGCGCAGAAAAGAACTATATGACCCCCGTTGCCACTGAAAACACCCCCGGCATTGCGGGATGCTACGACACCGCCCTTGTATGCGCGCAGATCAAGGAGGCAAAAAAGCAGGCGGACTATGTGATCGTGTACGTGCATTTCGGTGCAGAGTATTCCACCGTGATCGAAAAGGTCCAGCGAAAGGCGGCACAGGACTTCATTGATGCGGGCGCGGACCTCATCGTAGGGCACCACGCCCACATCCTGCAGGGCATTGAATACTACAAAGGCAAGCCCATTTTCTATGGTCTTGGCAACTATCTCTTCAATTCAAACGACCAGGCAAGCGCCCTTTTGGAGGTCACCTTCCAAAGTCCCGACAAGCTTTCTTTTAAAATCATCCCTTGCCGCCAAAAGGACTGCCGTCTTGTCGGCACAGAGGGAAGCGCTGACGGACAAGCCACACTGGCATCCTTAAGGAAGCTCTCCCCCGGTGTGCATATTGATGAAAACGGAGTCATTTGTGAAGAATAAAGCAAAAAAGCACCGTCTGAAATGCTTTGATCGGCATTTCAGACGGTGCTTTTTTATGTAACAGTATGTATTCACTTTTTCGCTTTGGAGGCAAGATGCTCTTCTCTTGCGCTCTTGCGTCCCTCTTCCTTGATATCTCCTGCCTTAGTCAGGGCGATCTTGGTAAGGAAGGGACCAACGATCTCATAAATGAGCACTGCAAAGAGGGTGATGTTGCGCACGATGGCACCGTCGGGACCCAGCTCAACAGCCTTCATTGCCATGCCCAGCGCCACACCTGCCTGGGGAAGCAGGGTGATACCCAGATATTTTACAATGTTGGGGTCGCACTTGGTCATTTTTGCGCTGATATTTGCGCCGTAATATTTACCGATGGAACGGGAAATGATGTAAACGATACCCACAACTACAACAGCCCAGTCAGCAAATACCGACAGCTCCAGCTCCGCGCCGCTGATCACGAAGAAGAGGATGAGCACGGGGGTGGTCCATCTGTCTGCACGATCCATCAGCTCCTCGGAAACCTCGCAGAAGTTGCAGAACACAGTGCCCAGCATCATGCAGGCAAGCAGAGAGGAGAAGCCCACGTGAATGCCGAAGACATCAAAACGCAGGCAGGAAAGTGCCACGGTCAGCATAACGAAGGTCACGGAAACCGCCATACGCTTGGAGCGGGAGTGGAAATATCTTTCGCAAAGAGTGAAGAGCAAGCCCATGATAAAGCCCAGCGCCAGAGAAAGTACGATCTCAAGCAGGGGTTCTAACACGATGGAAACGATATCCACCGTTCCGGTGCTCAGCGACTTGGCAATACCGAAGGAGATGGCAAACACCACCAAGCCCACAGCGTCGTCAAGGGCAACAACGGGCAGAAGCACGTCGGTCACAGGTCCCTTCGCCTTATACTGCTTCACAACCATCAGCGTTGCGGCAGGTGCCGTTGCGGTGGCAACCGAAGCAAGAACGATTGCGGCAGGCAGGGTCAGCTTGTCGGGCATTAAGAAGTGCAGTCCAATGAGGGCAACATCCACCACAATGGTGGTGAAGATCGCTTGCACAACGCCGATCACCGTTGCCTGTTTACCAATCTTTTTCAGCTGGGAAAGTCTGAATTCATTACCCATGGAAAAGGCAATGAAGCCCAAAGCCAGGTCGGCAATAATGCCAAAGCCTTCAATTTGTTCGGAAGTAATGCCGATACCGGGGATGTTCAGTGCACCCAGCACAAAGGGACCGATCAGCACGCCGGCGATCAAATATGCGGTAACCGCAGGGAGCTTTACCAGCTTTGCAAGTCTGGACAGCAAAAGACCCGCCAGCAAAGCAATAGACAAGCTCAAAAAGATACTTGCCGTTTGAGTCATAAAATACACCTTCTTTTAACTATATTTATTTACGCGAGAGGAGAAACATTCCGATGTAAAATGAGGGTGCTTTACGGCTCTCAAAAGCGATCTTCATAGTCACTCTATCTCATCGGCTGAACATTATAGCACCCTTTTTATGAAAAGTCAAGAGCAAAAATGTGAAATGTTTAAGTCCCTGCAGCACGCTCTATTGGCACTAATCAACATATATCGGGAAAGATCTTTACCTCCCTTCCCTGCTTGCGCGCATATTCTAAAGCGATCCCCGTTCCGCTTTTGCGGGTGGCGTGAGCGTGCGTCTCGTCCTCTTAAAACACTCAAAACGCACTTTGCAGCACCAAAGCATTTTAAAAGGCATTTTTGATATATCTTTTTCAGCATGCTATGAACTGCATACCAGGTAATTTGCATCATCGTTTCGTGTAATTTTAAGATATCGTTTTGCCGTAGCTCTAAAGTAAGAATCGTTATAACTCATGAAGATTGCATTGAAAATTCTGAAAAAACATGCTATACTACAAAAAACTAAATATAGGGGGCTACACCATGAAAGAAAAAAGATATCCATTCAGTTTGTTTTTGATTGGTTTTATCACAAACATGCTCTTTCACTTTTTTTGGCTTTTTATCCCGAGCATTATCTTGCTAATTGTGGGTATTTGGGTTGATTGGTGCTTGTATGTAGGTCTTGCTTTGTTGGGTATTGATATTATCGCCTCATTCGTTGAGCAAATGAAAATTAGACAAGCAACGCTCTCCGACTCTGACAACGAACAATTCCGCCAATTCCAAGATGCAGTATCAAGAGACGGCAATGTATTTGAAAACATTAGAAGTTTTGTTGAGAATGCTGCCGAAGAAGTAGACAACGAAGAAATACAGAAGAACAATTTTGTTGTTGATATGTGTGATGCCGTTTGCAAAAAATGTGAATATGGTGATGACATTGAAAAATTAAACGAACACGAGAGAGTTTTCTATGTCACTCGAATATTGGAACAGGAAGTAAATAATGGTGGTTTTTCTCAATTCTTCTTTAATTCAAGTGGTGATTTTTCAAACGAGTTAGTAGATGCTTTTATAAAGATAGGTGCATTCAAAACTGCAGAAATCTGCAAAAAGGCATTGGCAGTATTTAACGGCAATGTTCCCGCCGATAGAGATGAGCGCGAAGAATTACTTGATAGTTTGGATTGCGACGATGTTTTAAGTGCGTGCGATGATGAATTTTACGAGTATGAGGATAATTTGGAAGAACTAAATTACACATACATTATGGACCATCGTAGTTTCTTTGATTAATTACATAAGATACAAAGACACCCTATGACTTTTCACGGTCATAGGGTGTCTTCATTTTTTCATTTGTCGTAAATGTGTCGTAAATCGGTTTTTGTTGGGTTTCAAAAACCCTGTAATACCGCTGTTTTACGGCATTTTCTTAGTCGAGAGGCTTCATTGTGGGGAAGAGCAGCACGTCGCGGATGGAGGCGCTGTCTGTAAGGAGCATCACCAGACGGTCGATGCCAAAGCCCAAGCCGCCGGTGGGGGCAAGGCCGTATTCCAGAGCCGTCACGTAGTCATAGTCTACCTGTGCTGTGGTTTCGGGCTCTTCCTTTCTCTTCTTGGCTACCTGCTTCTCGAAGCGCTCCTTCTGGTCGATGGGGTCATTCAGCTCGGAGAAGGCGTTGCCAAACTCGGTGGCGTTGATGAAGTACTCAAAGCGCTCGGTGAAGGCAGGCTCAGAGGGCTTCTTCTTTGCCAGCGGGCTGTTTTCCACGGGATAATCGTAGATGATGGTGGGCTGGATCAGGTTTTCTTCCACATACGCATCGAAGAGCTCAACCAGCACGGTGCCCTTGGTGGCGTCTGCAGGCACTTCCACGTGCTTTTCCTTGGCAACGGCTCTTGCCTGCTCGTCGCTTTCCCACTCATAGTAGTCCACGCCTGCATACTTCTTTACCGCTTGCGCCATGGTCAGCTTCTCCCAGTGACCCATGTCAATTTCCTTGCCCTGGTAGGTGATCTTGGTGGAACCGCAGATCTTTTCTGCCAGCATGGTGTTCATTTCGATGACCAGATCCATCATGCCCTTGTAGTCGGTATACGCCTGGTAGAGCTCAATGGTGGTAAACTCGGGGTTGTGCTTGGTGTCCATACCTTCGTTTCTGAAGATTCTGCCCACCTCGTAGACCTTATCAAAGCCGCCCACGATCAGACGCTTTAAGTAAAGCTCGGTCTCGATACGCAGATACATATCCATATCCAGAGTGTTGTGGTGGGTCTTGAAGGGTCTTGCCGATGCGCCGATCTCAAAGGGGGTGAGGATCGGGGTGTCTACCTCAAGGAAGCCCTTGGAGTCAAGATAACTTCTGATCTCACGCAGGATCAGCGAACGCTTGACGAAGGTATCCTTTACCTCGGGGTTGACGATCAGATCCACGTATCTCTGTCTGTATCTGAGAACCTGGTTTGTTAAACCGTGGAACTGTTCGTGCAGGGGCAACAGGGACTTTGCCAGCAGGGTGATGCTCTTGGCGTGCACCGATACCTCGCCCGTCTTGGTGCGGAAAAGGAAGCCCTCGATACCGATGATGTCACCGATATCCCACTTCTTAAAGCCCTGGTTGTAAACTTCCTCGCCCACATCGTCTCTCTTTACATACACTTGAATTTCACCCGATGCGTCCATCAAGTGAGCAAAGGATGCCTTACCCATGATTCTGCGGCTCATCATTCTGCCCGCAATTCTTACCGTCTTGCCTTCCTCGCCCTCTGCGGGGTCCACGAAGTTTTCAAGAAGATCCTTTGCATAATCGCTGACAGGATAAGAGGTGATCTCAAAGGGGTTTTGTCCCGCTTCCACCAATGCCGTCAGCTTATCTCTTCTGATCTGAAGCAGCTCGGAGAGTTCCTTTTCGCTCTGCTGCTCCTTTACGATTTCCTGTTCTGCCATTTTATTCTCTCTCCGATTTTATCGGATTTTCCTTTCTTTTGTCTCTTACTTGGAAATTTCCAGAATCTCCAGCTCCATGATGCCGCGCAGAGTCTCTACCTTTACCACCTCGCCCACCTTGGCACCGATGATGGCATTGCCGATGGGGGAATGGTCAGAGATCTTGTTCTGCATCGCGTTTGCTTCGGTGGAACCCACCAGGTGATATACCTTTTCCATATTCATGGTGCGGTTGAACACTTTTACGGTGGTACCCACGTTTACTGCGTCGGTATGCACGCCGCTCTCGTCAATGAGCACCACACTCTTGAGCATTTCTTCAAGCTCTACGATTCTGCCCTCTACCTTTGCCTGCTCGGTTTTTGCTTCATCGTATTCACTGTTCTCCGAAAGGTCACCGAAGGAGCGTGCAACGCGGATTGCCTCGGTTACTTCCTTTCTTTTGACTGTTTTTAAGAACTCCAGCTCCTCCTGCAGTTTTAACAGACCTTCTTTGGTTACGGTAATGCTTGCCATTTTTCTTCTCCTTTATTGCTTTTATTCATTGTTTACAGTGTTATTTGTTGTTCAGCTCTTTTTGAGCCGCTATATAAACCGGATCCTCACTATGGGGGGTCAGATAAATATTCAATCCTTCGCTTGATGCCGAAATGCTCGGCTCCACGCCCTTGCCGTCGTAGTTTTCTCCCGAGGGAGGGTTATACAGTGCGGTGGTCAGGCGCACCGCCGAGCCGTCATCCAGCAGATAGGTGGTTTGCGCCACGCCCTTGCCGTAGGTGGTCTGCCCCACAATCACTGCCATCTCATAGTCCCGCAATGCCGCCGCAAAAAGCTCTGACGCGCTTGCCGTCTGCCCGTCAACCAGTACTGCCATGGGCAGGTCCACGCTGTGCTCATCGCCGCAGACATACTGCTTTTCATTTTGCTTGTTATCCACGGTCACTGCCACGACCCGCTCTGCGCCCTCTTTGCCATCCTCGATCAGATAGTCTAACATTTCGTGAACCGAATCAAGCAGTCCGCCGCCGTTTTGGCGCACGTCAAAGATCAGTGCCTTTGCTCCCGCCCGCTGCAGGGCATCCACAGCCTCGGAAAACTCCTTGGGGGTATTTTTTCCAAAGGAAAGGATCCGCACGTAGCCCATTCCGTTTTCAAGATCGTAAAGCACCGTGGAATAGCTGACGGCTTGGCGGGTGATGCTCACCTCCCGCTGTCCATCGGCATTTTTCACGGTAAAGACCGCTTCACTTCCCTCTTGCCCCAGCATCAGCTCCGATGCCTTGTCGGTGCCGATCTCGCTGACCTTCTCATCGCCTACCGCGATGACCTCATCACCCGGCAGGATTCCCGCCTTATGGGCAGGGCTGTCTTTTTCCACGTAAGCAACCAAAATGCGCCCGTCCTGCGTGATAAAGACCCGCATGCCCACGCCCACACCCTGTCCTTCGTAGGATGCCTGTTGCTCTTCATACTCTTTAGCCGTGTAATATTTGGCGTAGCGGTCGCCCGTTGCCTGCACATACGCGTCCAGAACCTGCTCTATGATCTGCTCTTCTTCAAGCTCCCCCACGTACTTTCCGTCAAAAAGCTCCTTGATCTCCTTGAGATCTATGATCAACTGATCAGTCTCTTCATATTTTTGCGAAAGCTCTGCCGCCAGTGCCTTATACTGACCTTGTGCGGGCAGATACATGAAGCGGTAGCAAAGCTGAACGGTGAAGATGCACAGCACGATCATGATCGGCAAAAAGATGCAAAGCGCTCTTGCAAGCGTGATCTTTCTTTTCATAAACGCTCCTTTTGCCCGAAGGCTTTTGGATCAATAATATGCGCCCGTTACAAACTTTTTAGGGTTAATGGGCGTACCGCCGAGGGCGGTGATGTACTCATAGGACATGGGATCGGTGGTCAAACCGTTCTTGCGCACCTCATAATGCAAATGGTATCCTGTAGAGGAGCCCGAGGTGCCCACCGTACCGATCAGATCCCCCTGCTTGACCTCCTGCCCCTTTTTCACATTCACCGAATAGCAATGGGCGTACAGGGTACTGATGTTTCCGCCGTAGCGCTCGCTGTAGCCGTGGCTAATGACGATATAGGAGCCGTAGCCCTTCTTGCTGTTGGGGGCGTTGACGCAAGTGATCACCACGCCGTCCATGGAGGCGTAGATGTTGTTTCGTTTAATAGAGCCCGAGGTGGGACCTGCCAAGTCAATGCCGGTATGGAACTTGTATTTTCCCGTCACCGGATGGTAGCGGTAGCCATAGGGGCTGGTCAACCTCTTGTTTTTGGTATCCAAGGGCCACAAAAGCGTTTGTCTTGCCTTGCGCTCCTTTTCAAGCTGCTCCTCGTATCTGCGGATGAGGTCGGTGAGCTCCTGCTCGTATTCCTCGGTGGTATCGGTCAGCTCCGAGAGCTTATTTTCGGTGGCAATGATCTGCTGGGTGATCTCCGTTAAATACTGCTCGGTTTCTGCGATCTGCTCTTCCACATCCGCTCTCATGGAGTCAAGCCGCAAGCCAAGCTCGGTCTGCTTGGCAAGCTCCGCCTCCATGGCAGCCTTTTCCTCTTTAATGTGGGAAAAGCTCTCTTCGATCTTGGAAAGAAGCTGCTTTTTGTATTTAGACAGATCCTTTGTACGCTCAAAAGCGGAAAGCAGCTCCATAAGAGAGTCGGCATTGAAGATCATTTCCAGCGCCGAAACATCTCTGCTTTCGCGAAGCACCCGCAGGGTGAGCTTGAAATTGTCGTAAAGCTCCTTTTGGTCTTCCTTTAAGCCTGCGATCTGCTCCTCGTAGTTTTTTAACTGCTCTTCACACTCAGCCTTTTTTTCTGCGACCTCTTCGATCTGCTCATAGTAAAGCTGTGCAAGACTTCCGTAGGATGCAAGAGAGGCTTGCAAGCGCGCCTCGTCTGCCTCCATCTGCTCCAGTTGATTCTGCTGATCTTCCTTTTCCTTTTCCAGCGCATCCAGCATCTGCTGCAGCTCGTCAATATCCCCCTCGCTGATCTTATCGGCAAACACCGTGTGATAGGGCAGTGCCGTCATCACGGTAAGGGCGAGCATCAGCACGCAAAGAAAGGCGCCCAGCACCCGCATGGGGACTCTTTTATTTATATGCACCATTTTCTTTTTTTCATCTTGAATCTTCATGTTTATTTCCTTTCATTGTATCCCGCGCCGGGCACGCTTAATCGCTGATGTGTCTGACCAGCGAAATGATGCTTCCCACAAGTCCCGTTAAAAGCGCCACAAGGAAAAAGCCCACAGCCAATTCACTTGTCAGCGTGCTCGGGGGAAGCAGAGAGAGAATGCCAAGGAAGTCCTTTGTCACACCTGAAACGATCATGGTGTAAATATACTGATGAATAAACAGCGCCAGCCCTGCCGCCACGCCGCCGATGAACAGTCCCTCCAGCAAAAAGGGAATGGCAATGAAGATGCCCGAGGCGCCGATATAGCGCATCACCGAAATTTCCTTACTGCGCTCTCTCATGGAAAGCTTCACAGTGGTCACAATGATGAAGAAGGACACGGCAAAGAGCAGTGCCATCAAAGCAATAAAGATCTTTGAAATGGCATTTTTCACCTCCACCACCTTTTCGGCAGTGTCCGCACGGCTCTGTACGCTGTCAATGCCCTCAATGCCTGCCACCAGCTCCTCTAACTCCTCCACTCCCTCGGGTTGATCGTATTCGATCTCAAGGGATGCTCTGTAGGGGTTGTCCCCCTCCTCCATGAGCAGATGGAAGATCTCCTCATATTCCTCGCCCAGCCGCTCCATTTCATCTTGAAGAGCCTCTTCCTTGGAAATGAGTTTAACCGACTTCACGTTGTCAAACTCCTCCACCAGCTCCTTAATGGCGCGGATCTCCTCGTCGGGACACTCCTCATTGATATACGCCAAAATGCGGTTGAGCTGTCCTAAGGACTCTAAGTTATAATTTAAATTTTCATTTACGGTATAAAAGGTACCGGTCACCAACAGGCACGCCATCAGCACCAGCACCGATGCCAGACTCATGCCCTTGCTTCGAAAGATATTCTTAAAGGTCTGTGCTAAAAAATAAAACGGACTGTATCCCATACTTCCTCCTGTCCCCTCCGTTTTATGCCTGCTTTTCGGGCAGATGGTATTCATCCGCCACCACGTGACCTCTGGAAATGGCAATGACGCGCTGTCCGAAGCGCTCCACCAGCCCCTGCTCGTGGGTAACCACAATCACCGTTTTGTGCATTTTGGAGATCTTCACAAGCATGTCCATGATCTCGCCGCTGTGCTTGCCGTCGATATTTCCGGTAGGCTCGTCTGCGATAATATATTTGGGATTGTTGGCAAGGGCTCTTGCCAGCGCCACCCTCTGCTGCTCGCCGCCCGACAGCGCCGCAGGAAAGCGGTCTGCCTTGGTTTCCAGATCCACGATCTTTAAAAGAAGGGGCACTCTTTTTGCAATCTTTTTTCTGCTCGTTCCCACTGCCCGCATGGCAAACGCCACGTTTTCGTACACCGTCATGTTTTCAAACAGGCGAAAGTCCTGGAACACAAAGCCGATCTTTCTTCTGTATCGGGGCAGGGTGAAGAAGCCCAACCACTTTAAGCGCTTGCCGTCCACCACGATGTCCCCCTTGCTGGCACGCTCCTCCCGAAGTAGCAGCTTAATGAGCGTGCTTTTGCCCGCGCCCGATTCCCCGATGATGAACACGAACTCGCCGTCTTCGATCTTCAAGCTCACGTTTTCAAGGGCGGGGGTATGTTTATCGTACATTTTCGTTACATTCTTAAATTCGATCATCCAAAGCCTCCTTCAAGCTTGGCATAATGGGAAATATTTTGGACATTTAA
>JAFTMP010000172.1 GCA_017452335.1 Clostridia bacterium | reverse complement strand
ATCCCACCACCCTGGGGGATGCCCCCGTTATCACCATGCCCGAAAGCTTCCGCGTGGACGATCGGTGCGTTCTTCTGCCTGCAACTCCCGAGGAAGCGGCAGAGGTTGAAATTGAAATAGTACCCAACATCGGCAAATGCCCCGTGGGCTCCGCTCTTGAAAACGAGATGGCGGCGCAGGTGGTCGTGAAGGTGGAAGACGATATCACCACCGACCACATCATGCCGGCAGGAGCAAAGATTCTTCCTTACCGCTCCAACATCCCCTTCCTTTCCAAATTCTGCTTCTCAGCAGTAGATCCCGACTTTGCGGATCGAGCAAAGGCTACCGAAAACGGCATCATCGTGGGCGGTTTCAACTACGGTCAAGGCTCTTCGAGAGAGCACGCGGCGTTAGTGCCCTTATATTTGGGTGTGCGCGCGGTGATCACCAAGAGCTTCTCCCGTATCCACAGAGCAAACCTAATTAATGCAGGCATCCTGCCCCTCACCCTGGAAGATCCCGACGATTACGAAAAGCTGTCCCTTGGCGGCAAGCTCACTCTGTCGGATATCCATAAGGGCATTGAGGATGGCAAGCTGATCTTAAAGACCGAAGCGGGCGAGAGCATCTCCCTTGTGGCGGACTATTCGCAAAGACAGAGAGCGATCCTGCTTGCAGGCGGACTGCTTCCTTATACCAGAGACAATTAAAAAGGATGGACGGCATCATGAACCAAACAGAATATATCGAAAGCGCGGTGGCGTCTTTTCGCGCACTGCTTGAAGAACAGCTTTTAAGAGTTGCCGCAATGGAAGAGGCGGCAAGCCTTAAAAAAGGTGAAAAAGAGTGCATCAAGATCGGCATTGTGGACGGTGACGGCATCGGACCCATCATCGTTTCCGCAGCCGAACAGGTCCTGCAGGTGCTCTTAAAGGAAGAGCTTGCCGCCGGAAAGGTAAGTCTTGAGAAAATTGAAGGGCTGACCATTGAAAACCGTCTTGCGTGCGGGCAGACTCTGCCCGCCGACACCCTTGAAGCCATCAAGGGATGTGACGTCTTTTTAAAGGGACCCACCACCACCCCCAAGGGCGGTACGGTGGAGAGTGCCAACGTGGCACTGCGCCGGGCGCTGGACCTTTATGCAAACGTCAGACCCGTTGCCATTCCCGAAAAGGGAATTGACTGGACCTTCTTTCGCGAAAACACCGAGGGCGAATATGTGCTGGGAAGCCGCGGGGTAGAGATCCCCGGAAAGCTTGCCATGGACTTTAAGGTGACCACCAAGCCCGGTACCGAGCGCATTGCCCGCGCCGCCTTTGAATTTGCAAAGAACAACGGCAAAAAGAATGTTGCCATTGTGACCAAAGCCAATATTATGAAAAAGACAGACGGCAATTTTTCTGCCATCTGTCACGAAATCGCAAAGGATTACCCCGATATTGCGGTGGAGGATTGGTATATCGACATCATGACCGCCAACCTGGTCAACGAGAAGATTGCAAATCACTTTGAGGTCTTCCTTCTGCCCAATCTTTACGGCGACATCCTCACCGACGAAGCCGCCCAGCTTCAAGGCGGCGTGGGCACGGCGGGCAGTGCCAACACGGGCGATCGCTACGCCATGTTTGAGGCAGTGCACGGCTCAGCCCCCCGTATGATCGAGGAGGGACTGGGTGAGTACGCCAGCCCCGAAAGCATCCTGCGGGCAACCGTGATGATGCTCTCCCACGTGGGACTTCAAGAAAAGGCAGACCGCCTTGCCGCCGCTCTTGACATCTTAAGAGCGCGGGGCGACGTGGTGGTGGACGGCACCCGCGGGGGCGCTACCTGCAAAGCCTATACCGACGCGCTGATCGGTGCGCTTTGAGCTAACCCTTTTGTTTGACATTTTTGTTTTGTGGGGAGGGCGCTTCCCGGTTGCAAAGCAACTCATTGCCTGGCAACCTTGAAAATCCCTCCCCACACCCTCCTTCAAAAGTTTTTATGCCGCAAACGGTAGTTTGCGGGAAAGGGCACGATGATGAGATTAAATGATGCCATTGTGAAACGAATCTATGAAATATGCTCGCTTGTAAGTGTATGGCAATGGATGCATATATCCCTCCACCATTTTGCATTTATGCAAAATGGTCCCCCTCCCTTTAGGCAAGGGAGGCTGATTAGGGAAATGCGCACGCCTGTGGCGTGCTTTGCGGTTCGATAGACGGGAAATTTACATTTTCAGATTGCGATATATTCAAGCTTTAAAATTTATAGTGACAGCAAGCAATAACTTTAAACATTTCTTTCTTATCTGTTAGCCTTCCGCAACGCGGAAGGCGCGCCTTTCTTGCCTCCCTTGCCTAAAGGGAGGGGGACCACGGCGTGCCGTGGTGGAGGGATACTTTTGATTTTACATAAACTTATGATAAGAGAAATATCGAAAAAGATGGAGCTGACCCAAATGCAAAATTTAGTGCATTTGAGCCGGCTCCTTTGATTATTATAGTATTCTTTTTATTCCCTTGATGCTGTAACGGTAAGACTCTACCGATTCGGTGCTGTCATTTACCCTCAGCACCCGTGTATCCTCGGCATATTCAAAGCCGTTGTCTTCGATCAGCTTTGCCGTAGCGTTTTCGGTGTTGCCGTAGCAGTGAAGGGTGATCTCAAATTGGGTATCTCTTTCAATGTACTGTACGGGCTTTGCAAGGGGCAGGACGGTCCCGCTCTTGACAAACACGGGGATATCGGCAGTTGTCACCTCAAAGGTGGTTCCGCCCTCATATTTTTTGCCGTCAAAGAAGCCGTACCACTGCCCGTGGGGCAAATAGACCTTGCGGCTTTCCTCCTTTGCCGTCATGGGGGCAACGATCATGCTGTCGCCGAAATAATATTCATCCCACAGCTCGTGGGTGTTTTCATCCTCGGGATGCTCACACACCAGCGCCCGCACAGGGGGCTTTCCTGTGGTTTTATAATCGTAGAAGGCGGTGTAAAGATAGGGAACGAGCGCCATACGAAGCTCCAACAGCGCTTTGATCTCCTCGGTGCACTCCTTGTCGATCCAAGGCATATCGTCAAGATAAAAGGCGTTGATCAGCGATTGCACGCTAAAGACCACCGTTTGCACTCTGCGGATAAGGTCTTCCTTGGATTCTGCGTGGCGCACCTCGGGCGACCAAAGAAGTCCCGAAAAGCCCGCGTTTGCCACCCCGCGGATGAAGTCCTTGTGATTATACAGGTCGCTGTAGAGCACGAAGGGATAGGAGGAGGCAAGGGACCCTAAGTTTCGCACCTCGGCAAGGGTCTTTTCCTTGCCGTGCACCTTCATCATGGTTTGTAAAAAGAGGGTGCCGAAGAGACTGTGGTATTGCTCACCGTCCATACCCGAGGGAAATTCCGCGCAAAGCGGGAAGGTCCAGTGTCCCGTGTAGTCGCTTCCGTCACATTCGTCCAGCTTGTAGCCCTTCACGCCAAGGGACTGCAGCTCCTCATGGTGCTTGACGAAAACTTCTCTTGCGCCGTCTGTGGAAAAGTCGGGCACAAGACCGTCCCACACCTTGTAGTCGCCGCTGTAAGGTAGCAGCTTTTCATAAAGGGGGCTGTCGGGATGTACGAACGCCTGCTCCCAGAGATTTACCTTGAAGCCCATGCTTGTGAGCTTTTCAAGCATTTCCTTGTAGTGAGGGAAGCGCTCGCTATCCCACACGAAGGAGCTGGAATAAGAACAGCTCTGCCAGCCGGGCTCAAGACCCAAGATATCGCAGGGGATGCCCATTTTTCTGAATTTTTCCGCCATTTCAAGCACTTGGTTTTCGTTAAACTCCAGGTGACAGCGGTAAAGGTTTCCAAGCCCCCAAAGGGAAACGTCGCACCCACCCCCTGCAAAGAGGTTGTATTGGCAGATGCAGTCAAGCATATTTTCACCCTTGAAAACGTAGAGGTCCACGCCCTGCACGTGGGGCATGTCAATGGTAAAGACGGTGGGATAGCTGACCTCTCTTTTGGCATAAATGTCGGCAAATTCGCTCTTTAATTCACTGTGCTCGGCGGTGCTTGTTGTGCTCACCTTGGTGTAGCCGCAGTTAAACTCCACGTAGCGCGCCGT
>JAFTMP010000171.1 GCA_017452335.1 Clostridia bacterium | reverse complement strand
TCCAAGCACACCTCTTGCTCGGGAGCCGCTTCCGCGCGGACAGGCTCTTTTTCTTCTTCTCTTTCTTCTTTTTCTGCAGGCGGGATCTCTGCGTCTTTAACATCCTCACGATTTTTCTTCAACATCGTGCGATCCTCTTTGATCTCAAAATCCTGCTCTTCTTTATCAGAATCATCAGAATCCTTGGATTCTCTCATGCCTGCCACAAACAGCTCCGCTCTGCGGATCTGCCGTTCCAGCTCTTCTTTATCAATATCCGGCTCTTTTTCTGGTGATACCTCTTGCTCCTGCTTGTCTGCCTTCACCCGATAGACCTTGGGGCGGGATTGCTCCCTCACCATTTGAGCAGAGTCTTCTATTGTCAACTGCTCCTCGCCATCCTCCTCGGGATCCTCGCCAAAGCTGGTCAACAGTTTTTTGAGAAGCTCATCCGGTGACAGCTCCCTTTTGTGATCTTGCGCCATAGCTTTTCTCCGTATATAATTTCTTCGTTCTCTTTTTCTTTAAAATTCAGCTCTTGTTTTACATTCATTTCTTGCCGTGGCGCTGTCTTGCCGCCTCGCAAAGAATTACTGCCGCCGCACAGGAAACGTTAAAGGAATTCACCTTTCCGTACATATCAATGGAAATGATAAAATCGCATTTTTCGGTAACCAGGCGGGAAAGCCCCTGGCCTTCACTACCCATGACCACTGCGATGGGACCCTTCAGATCGGTTTCATAGCAGGGCTTGCCCCCTGCCTCTGCACCGTAGATCCAAAAGCCCTCTTTTTTCAGCTCGTCAATAGCCGCTGCCAGATTGGAAACCTTTGCCACCGCCATGTGCTCCAGCGCTCCAGCAGAGGCTTTGTTCACCACGGCAGTGAGTCCCACGCTTCTTCTCTTGGTGATTACCACACCGTGTGCGCCCGCGCCGTCGGCACAGCGGATCAGCGCACCCAAATTGCCCGGATCGTCAATTCCGTCGCACAGCACGATAAAGGGATCCTCCCCGCGCTCCTTGGCAATAGCCAAAATATCCTCAAGAGTGGCATATTCCTTTTGCGCCGCCAGGGCAACCACGCCCTGGTGACGCACTTCACCCGCCATTTGGTCCAGCTTCTGCTTCTGCACCTCCACCACGGGGATGCGCCGCTCATTTGCCAGTGCCACCAAAAGAGGCAGAGACCCTTCACGCTCGCCCTTTTGCACATAAATCTTATCCACAGCTCTGCCGCTTTTCAACAGCTCACTGACCGCGTTTCTTCCGGCAACTACATTCTCTGCCGGTTCCCCAATGGCACCGTGCTCCTCTTTGTTTCTGTTTTTATATCGAAAGTCCCCACGGGACTCTGCTTTATTCTTTTGAAAAGACCGTTCTTTTTCAGCCATTTTCTTCCTCCGCGGGACGATCCCGAAAATCTTTTTTTAACTCCCCGCGCTTACGCGGGGCTCGTTATCTACATTCATTCAATTATATCATATTTTTTCTCAAAAGTACAGTAGGAAATACAATTTTTTTCGCAAGACCTGCCACAGTCACGGAAGCTTTAAAAAGGCTTCCCCGCTCTTGAAGGCGTTTCCTGCCCCCATGGTCAGCACCAGATCCTTTTCGCGAACCTCCCTTGCCAAAAGCGCACCGATGGCATCAAAATCATCAATCACCCGCGCCCCGTCGATTTTTTGTGCCAGATCCTCGGAGCACACACCGTAAGTATTCTGCTCCCGTGCGGCATAAATGGGCGCTAAGATCAGCTCGTCCGCAAGGGACAGCGCCGAAACGAACTCCTCAAAAAAGCCGGCAGTGCGCGAATAGGTATGGGGCTGGAACACGCAAAACAACCGTCCGCCCTCATCAAGCATCTCTCTTGCCGCCTGCAGAGTGACTCTGATTTCGGTGGGATGGTGGGCATAATCGTCGTAAACACGCACACCGTTTTTGTTGCCCTTATATTCAAATCTGCGTCCGATCCCCCCGAAGCTTTCCAATCCAGCTCCGATATCCTCAGCCGAAACACCGCAGATATGGGCACACGCCGCCGCACAAAGGGCATTGCTGATATGGTGCATCCCGGGGACATTCAGAGAAACTCGGCAGAGAAAATTGCTTTCGTTATATAGGTCAAAAGAGGCAAGCCCGCCCGTCACCTTCACGTTTTGCGCGCTGTAATCCACATCGCTTCTTTCTACACCAACCTTAACGGTCCACACGCCTTTCAGTCCCTGCGCCGCATGGCGGATCTGCTCATCATCCCAATTGACCACCACCGCGCCCGCATCCTTTGCCGAGCGGATATAAGACTGCTCCATCTGCTCCATGGATTTGAAATAATCCACGTGATCCAGCTCCATATTGAGCCAAAGAGCAATAGAAGGGTAAAAATCCAAAAAGGAATCCTTGTATTCACAGGCTTCATAAATGAAGTGCTCTCCTTCTCCCAGACGGTAAGCGCCCTCAAATGAGGGGATCAGCGCGCCGCACACCACGGTGGGATCAAGACGTGCCTGCATAAAAACATGAGAAAGCATGCCCGTGGTGGAGGATTTTCCGTGGGTGCCCGAAACACCGATGCGCACATCGTACTGCCTCATCAGCTCTCCCAAGTACACCGAACGGGGAACGAGGGGAAGCCCCTTTTGCTTTGCACAAAGAAACTCGGGGTTTTCTTCCGAGATTGCCGCAGTGTAAACCACCATCTGTGCATCCCCAATATTTTCCGCCCTTTGAGGCACATAAACGGGAATGCCGTATGTATGCGTCAGCTTTTCGGTTAAAGACGTGGCAGTGCAGTCCGAGCCTGTCACTTCGTGTCCTTTTGTTTTGGTAATGGCGGCAAGGGAGGACATGCTGATGCCCCCGATGCCCATAAAATGTATCTTCTTTGGAAGCTGTTCAAAATTCATTTTCCAATTCCTTTCTTCAGGCACTTCATGCCTGCTTGTACCGACAACGAGTACACATTCAATTTATATTTCCGATAAGTTATTTTTAGTTCTTCACCGAACGTTCACATGATTTTCACCCAGTCGTCTCAAAACAAGGTTCTTTCGATTTTTTTCGAAAAAAAATCACTATAAGTTCACAAAAAAACCAATATTCGGTTGAATAACGTCCACATTTTTACTGTATAATGATAGTACCGAAATCGATTTTTCAGGAGGAACAACCATGCAAATTACAGATGTTAAAGTTAGAAAGCTTTTCGACGACGAAGGACCGATGAAGGCGATCGTTTCGGTGACTTTTGACGGTCAACTGGCACTTCATGATATCAAGGTGATCTACGCCAGAGAAAAACTCTTTGTAGTGATGCCCAGCCGCAAAAATCCCGATAACACCTACCGCGACATCGTTCATCCCATCAACGCAGAGTTCAGAGGATACGTTGAAAGCACCATCATCGCCGCTTACGAAGAAGCTCTTGCCAACGCAGCTCTTGAAGAAGCACAGGTGGATGCCGAACAGTGACTCGGGCAGCCACATTCAAAAGAGAACCCGAAAGGGTTCTTTTTTTGTTCAATCCTCTTTGCAACGGTTGCCGCTTTCACTGTGCACCGACACGGTGCGGTTGATGAGATAGACGTTCAATTCCGCGCCGAGGAGCACAATGGTCATGAGGGCACGCACCCAAAGCATGAGCAGGATCAGTGCCCCAAAGCTTCCGTAAAGCAGATACTTGGCGGGCATAAAATTGGTCAAATAAAAGGAAAAAGCCGCAGAATAAAGGATCCATCCCCCTGCGGCAAACGCCGCGCCGTTAAGATGGGCGCCAAAGGGGGCTTTTTCCTTTGAAATGATCTTATAGATCGTGCAAAAAGCCAGGGTAAACAAACCAAAGGCGGCAAAGGGCGCCAAACGCACCGTTACAAAAACCATTTTCTGATAGTCTCCGCCCCAGCGCTCAAAGGCGTGCAAAATGGTTTCGCCAAACACCAACACCACTAAGGAAAGCACGATCAGCGTTAAGATCGCCACGGTAAAGGACAGCTCCATGAGCTTTCGTTTCAAATAATTTTTCTCTCCCTGCACGCCATACACCGAAAGGATTCCGCCCGAAAGCGCACCGATCCCCTTGGTAGATGACCAGATCATGGCAAGCACCGTTAAGGAAATCACGGGAATGTTGGTAGAAACAGCATTTTCAAGCATATCCGAAGGAAGATAGGCTAAAATCTGCTCGGGAAGAAAAGACTTGATAAAGGAGACCGCCGTTTCTACCCCCTCGGGCAGTAAGCGCTGTGCGATCATCAGAGTCAGCATCACCATGGGGACAAGAGACACCAGAGCATAAAAGCTGGCATGGGAAGCAAATGCTTCTCTCCTGGTCACTCGTTTTCTCTCCAAAAAATACAAAACTGCTTTTTTGACCCGCCGGTACAAGCGCACCCCTCCTCTTCTTTTTTTGACACCGTTCTTCCTACAGTATATACTAACACATTTGTCGAAGATTGTCAATTTTACATCGAAAAAAATATCTTTTTTGCAAAGTGGGCATTTACATTTATAAAGAAATAGTGTATAATAAAGAGGTAATTTCTGCCACGGCAAAAAATGTCCCGTATCGGGATAGGTCTGGCAGGTATTGATCAAAAATAAGATTGAGAGGATTTGAATCATGGTTAAAGAAAATATGGATTTCCTTGCGCAGATCGACCCCGAGGTGGGCAATGCGGTCAAAGCAGAATATCACCGTCAACAAAGAGGGCTGGAGCTGATCGCTTCCGAAAACGTGGTCTCCACAGCCATTCTTGCGGCAAACGCCACGGTTCTCACCAATAAATATGCAGAAGGATATCCCGCAAAGCGCTACTACGGCGGCTGTGAATGTGTGGACGTTGTAGAAAACATCGCTATTGAGCGCGCAAAGAAGCTGTTCGGTGCCGCTTACGCCAATGTTCAGCCCCACTCGGGCGCACAGGCAAACAGTGCGGTATATTTCAAGATCTTAGAGCCCGGCGATAAGGTGCTGGGTATGAACCTTGCCCACGGCGGACATCTGACCCATGGTTCTCCCGTAAACCTTTCGGGTAAGTATTATCACTTTGAAGCCTACGGCGTGGCAAGCGAGGACGGCAAGATCGACTATGATGCCCTTGAAAAGAAGGCTATGGACTATCAGCCCAAGCTGATCGTTGCAGGCGCTTCCGCATATCCCAGAACCATTGACTTCGCCCGCTTTGCAGACATCGCGCACAAGTGCGGCGCCCTGCTCATGGTGGATATGGCGCACATCGCAGGTCTTGTTGCGGCAGGACTGCATCCCTCCCCCGTTCCTTACGCTGACATCGTGACCACCACCACCCATAAGACTCTGCGCGGTCCCCGCGGCGGTCTGATCTTAACCAACTCCGAGGAGCTTGCAAAGAAGATCAATTCCGGTATCTTCCCCGGCACCCAGGGCGGACCTCTGATGCACACCATCACCGCGAAGGCAGTATGCTTTGGTGAAGCACTCAAGCCCGAATTCAAGGAGTATCAGAAGCAGGTCATCAAGAATGCCAAGGTGCTCTCCGAAGCACTGATGGAAGAGGGCTTCAGCCTGGTTTCCGGCGGAACGGACAACCATTTGATGCTGGTAGACCTGCGCCCCTTCGGCATCACCGGTAAGGAATTCGAAAAGAGACTGGACGAGGTGTACATCACCGTCAATAAGAACTCCATCCCCGACGATCCCGAAAAGCCCACCGTAACCAGCGGTATCCGCGTGGGTACGCCTGCAGTGACCACAAGAGGACTGAAGGAAGAGGATATGAAGACCCTTGCAAAACTCTTCAAGCTGGCGGCAACCGATTTTGAAAACTCTGCCGATGCCATCAGAGCAGAAGTAACTGCTATTTGCGAGAAATATCCTCTTTACGAAGGCTAAAAAAACGGCACACTGACGTTATTTCACAAAAATTTGATTTTTTAGGGTGTTGCACCTGCGTGCAACACCCTAACTTCCCTTTCATCATGATCTACGCTAAAGAAACCACCTGTCTGTTTACAGGACACCGCACCCTGCCCGAGGAGCCGGAGGAGCGCGCATGGCTGGAAAAAGAATTGACCGCCTCCATCAAAAACGCATACGAAGAGGGCTACCGCACCTTTTTTTCGGGCGGTGCCATGGGCTTTGACCTGCTGGCGGCACTGACTGTTTTGAATTTAAAAAGCAGCGGACTTAGCGACATCCGCTTAATCCTCGCCCTTCCCTGCTACAACCACCACAAAAGCTGGGCAAAGGAGGATCAGCGCCTTCTTGCCACCATCCTTGAGCGGGCAGACGAAACGGTATATACCTCTTTAAGCGAGTATCTGCCCGGATGTATGCATAAGCGCAACCGCTTCATGGCAGACCGCTCCTCGCTGTGTATTGCTTACTGTATCAAGCAGACCGGCGGAAGTGCCTATACCGTCAACTATGCCCAAAAGCACGGCGTGCGCACCAAGTGGCTGTTGCCCATATAAAAACGCAACGCCCTTCTTTACTGTTCTATCATCAAAAATGACACCTGCAAAAACTCTGCAGATGTCATTTTTCTTTTATAAAGTTTTTTAAACGATGATCTTGCGGTCGGCAAATTTCTGCGCCACTTTATTTAAATTCGTCACCAGCAGATCCCCGGTGATGCGCAATTTGCTCTCCCCGTATC
>JAFTMP010000170.1 GCA_017452335.1 Clostridia bacterium | reverse complement strand
GGGTACCTCCGATACGGTGGTCATTCCCGAAAAGATCGAGGGACTGCCCGTTGTGAGGATCATAGGTGTAAGGGATGAAAATAACATTTTGATAAAGGGCGCTTTTGAAGAAAGCGATATTCAGACGGTGGTGATTCCCAAAACGGTTAGGGTGATCTGGGGCTTTGCGGGCTGTAAGAACTTAAAGACCGTTCTCTTCAAGGAGGGCTCGGCGCTTGGTGCGATCGACGGCTTTCAAGGCTGCACAGCGTTAGAAGCTCTTGATCTTTCAAAAACGGCGCTGGAAAAGGTAGGAGGATTTGAAGGCTGTACGGCACTGAAGCAGATCAAGCTGCCCGACAGCGTGACCGGGATCTCCGAGCGCGCCTTTTACCGGTGCACCGCTCTTGAAAGCATTGATCTGCCTGCCAACCTTGAACGCATCGACAGGGAAGCCTTTGGCAACTGCACCTCCTTAAAGAGCATCACCGTGCCTGCCAAGTTAGATCTTGTAAACGGGATGGATGCGGTGACCTTCCACACCCTGTCCTCTCTTGAAGAGATCGTTTTCGAAGAGGGCAGAGAAAAACTGAGCGGATATGCCTTTTTTGAGATCAAAACAAATGCCAAGGTCATCATTCCCGCAAGCGTGAAGGAGTTTGATTCCGCCGCATTCTTTATCTATTCGGATGTGGAATTTGTATTTAAGGGCGATTTCCCCACGCTGGCAGGCAAGGAAGACTTTTACGGCACCCCCACCATCAGCTATGACCCCGCAACCAAGGGCTGGGAGGACTGCCCCTGGCGCGAAGACTATACCGTGAAGCCAATAGAATAAAAAATTAACGAAGCTGTCTTGATTTTTTTAATTGGGACAGCTTCAACTATTGTAATGTGCTCAAATTTGTGGTACAATTCCTTCGTAAACGAAAAGTAACTTAGGAAGGTTGGATCATGGGAAGACAACGCAAGCATTATAACAAAGTTAAAAGAGCGATGATGGTATTTTGGGCGATTTTTTTCGCCGTACTTTTGAGTTCCTGCGAGGAATCGCTTTTGGGGCACATCAGTATACCCAACGCACCCCAAACAGAGCCGTCTGTAACAGAATCGGATATCTCTGCTGCAGGAGAAGCGTCTGTTTCAAAGAATCTGTTTGAATACGAGTTAGCAGAGGAAGGCGATGGGGTATATATCACAAAATATACGGGCGATGATGAAACCGTAGCAATTCCTTCTCTGATTGAGGGACTGCCTGTGGTTTCCATCAGAGGGATCACCGGTAAAGAGGGGATTATCGTGGAAGGGGCGTTTGAAAGCAGTAATCTCAAAGTGGTGATCATTCCCGAATGTGTTGAATCCATTGAATATAAAGCCTTTACGGAATGTCAAAGCTTGACAGAGGTGGTACTGTTTTCCGATTCTAAATTACAGTTTATTGGTAGAGAAGCGTTCAAGGGCTGTTCGGCACTTGAGAAGTTTGATTTATCTCTATCCCAAATAAAAAGGTTGGATTACGCTGCATTTGAGGGGTGTGCAAGCTTGCGGGAGCTCGCTTTTCCCAAGAGTCTTGCGTTCATTGGTGAAAATGCATTTTCCGGATGCTCTTCGCTTGTGGAGCTTCGTTTTCCGGACTATATTGAAATTGAAACGGGTGCTTTTGCACATTGTACATCTTTGAAAAAGGTCACGATCCCCAAAAACTTTAGAACGGAACAGTATACTGCTCCCATGATATTTTTTGATATTCCCTCTCTTGAACAGGTCGTATTTGAAGAAGGCGTGGAAAGGATTAGCGGAGTTTTTAAGTTTAGTTCAGATGTTGAAGTGCTTATTCCCAAGAGTGTGAACTACTTTTCTTGTTTTGACATTTCTGATGAGAAAGAGGGGCTGACGATTACCCTTAAATTTCTTGGAGATTGTCCCCAAACATTCTGGAGACCGAATGATTCAAGTGAATCAAGGGCTACTTACAGTATTTACTATAACCCCGATGCAAAAGGATGGGATAATTTTCGCTGGAAGGATCAATTTCAGCTGATTCCTATGGATGAGGACGTTCTTGACGATGCGTTTTAAGATTAAAAGGAGTATGGACGATGACAAACACTTCAAACTGCGTGCTTCAAGACGAAAAAACACGCCCCGCGCCCCGCTATTTTTTGGGCATTGACGGAGGGGGAACCAAAACCGCATTTGCACTGGCAGATGAAAGGGGCTCGATCCTTTCCCGCGTGACTCTGGGTGCGTGTAACCCCAATGATGTGGGCTTTGAGCAAACGGAGCGCATCTTGCACGAGGGAATCATTTCCGTGTGTGAAGGCTATCCCATGGAAGAAATTTCAGCGTTTGCAGGGCTTGCAGGCTGTTCTTCCGTTGAAAACCTGCCGCGCATCAGCGCGGTTCTCACCCGCTTCGGCTTTGGGCGTACCGCCAATGATAACGATGCCAAAAATGCCGTTGCCGCCGCACTTGGGACGAAAGACGGCGTTGCCGTCATTATGGGCACAGGGTCCATTGCCTATGCCCAAAAGGGAAGTGCCCTTTACCGCATCGGCGGGTACGGCTATTTGTTTGGCGATAAAGGGAGCGGTTTTTCTATAGGAAAAGACGTGATCCTATCAGCGCTGCAGCAGGAGGACGGAAGCGGTGAAGTGACGGCGCTGTATGATCTTGTGCGCCATGCCTGCGGCGGGGACACCGTGCTTTCCAAAATAGACTTTTTCTACAGGGAAGGAAAAAAAGAGATCGCCCGCTATGCTCCGCTTGCCTTTCAAGCATACAGGCAGGGGGATGCCGTGGCAAAGCGCATTGTTGAAGACAACATGCAGGCAATTGCCGCGCTGATCCTTGGCGGGGCAAAGAATTTAGGTGAAACACCCCTAAAAGCAGTGCTGTGCGGCGGCGTGACCAAGGCACAGGATGTAGTTCTGCCCATACTTTCAAAGATGCTTGCAGAAAGCGGATGCGAGGCAAGGCTTTGCGTGTGTGAGAAAGAACCCGTTTGGGGCGCGCTGATCTTGGCGGGCATGCCCTGCGGACATGAAGAAAAGGAGTGATAAAGATGCTGAATACCGAGAAGAGAAATGAAAAGACCACCCATATTGATGAAATGACCACTGCCCAAATGATGCAGGTCATGCAGGAAGAAAACTTCAACGCGGTGCGGGCAATTAACGACCAACTGCCTGCCATTGCCCGTGCGGTGGATGCCGTCAGCGAGAGAATGAAGGAGGGCGGCAGACTGTTTTATGTGGGATGCGGCACCTCGGGACGCCTTGGCGTGCTGGATGCCTCCGAGTGCCCGCCGACCTACGGGGTATCTTATGATACGGTGATCGGCATTATGGCAGGAGGTGCCGCGGCGCTGAGCCGCGAGGGCGAAGCGGACGAGGACAGCTTTGAGGACGGTTGCACCGATCTGATGGCATACGGCGTGAATGAGAAGGACTCTGTGGTGGGCATTTCCGTTTCGGGCGGTGCTACGTATGTGCTGGGGGCGCTGGAAACGGCAAAAAAGGCGGGGGCGCTGACTGTGGCACTGAGTTGTAATGAGGGATGCCCCATCGAAGCCCTTGCAGAAATTTCTATCCATCCCGACACCGGGGCGGAGGTGGTTACAGGGTCCACCAGAATGAAGGCGGGGTCTGCGCACAAAATGATCCTCAATATGATTTCTACGGGTGTGATGATCAAGCAGGGACACGTTTACGAAAATCTGATGGTCAACCTCCAACCCTCCAATAAGAAACTGCGCGACCGCATGATCCGCATTACCTGCGACATCACGGGACGCTCCTACGAGGAGTCGCTAAAGCTCTTAGAGTCTTGCGGTTTTCAAATCAGAGAAGCCATTAAAAAGGATAAGCAAAGCAACGAGTGATAATGCGCTTTCAAATGAAGCATTCTAAAAGTTTACAGAAATAACCTTGACATTTTATAAAACAGCGGGTATAATGCAGGTGTATTCTGTTGAAAAATGTTGCGGAGTGATTGAAACTATGAAAATGAGATCAATTTTGAAGGCGGTCATCTCCTTTGTGCAAGGGGCGATCGTAGGCGTGGGCGCCATCCTGCCTGGTGTGAGCGGCGGGGTGCTGTGCGTTGCCTTTGGCATTTATGAACCCATGATGGAGCTGTTGACCAGCCCCATAAAGTCGCTAAAAAAGCATTACAAAATGTTCATTCCCTTTCTTGCGGGGGGAGCTATTGGATTTGTGTTACTTGCCAAGGTGGTAGAGCTGATTTTTGAGGCATCTGCGGCAATTGCTCTGATGCTCTTTTTCGGATTGATCTGCGGTACACTCCCCGAGCTGTTCAAGGTTTCGGAGCAAAGCGATCACAAAAAAAGCTGGACGCCCTTCATCGTATCGCTGTCCCTGGCGTATCTTTTCTTGCATGTGCTTGAAGGGGGAGTCAGCACCGTCATCGCTCCTTCGTTTCTCAGTTATTTGTTCTGCGGACTGCTTTGGGGGCTCAGTTTGATCATCCCGGGGCTCAGCTCCTCCTCTATTTTGATCTATTTGGGACTCTACGAGCCCATGACCGCGGGCATCGGTGCCCTGGATTTTTCGGTGATCCTGCCCGTCTTTTTGGGCATCGGCGTTACGGCATTACTTTTTGCAAGACTGGTGAATATGCTCTTTAAAAAGCACTATGCACTGATCTCCCGCATCGTTTTGGGCTTTGTGATCGCCTCTTC
>JAFTMP010000169.1 GCA_017452335.1 Clostridia bacterium | reverse complement strand
TCCCCTGCTCTTTGCCGTGGGCGACGGAAACCACTCCCTTGCCACTGCCAAGGAGTGTGCCAAGCTCAGCGCCTGCGATCTGTGCGGCAGAGCGCTGGTGGAGGTGGTCAATCTTCATGATCCCGCCATTGAATTTGAGCCCATTTACCGCGTGCTCTTCGGTGTCAATCCCATTATGCTTCTTGACGAGTTTTTGGATGCCGTGGGCGGAGAGTATAAGGGTGAGGACGGTCAAAAATTTGAATTTGTCACCCGAAGCGGCATCAAGGAGGTTACCGTTGCCCCCCTTGCCAAGCTTCCCGTGGGCACACTGCAGCCCTTCCTTGACGACTATTTAAAACGCCATCCCGAAGCAAAAATCGACTACATCCACGGAGAGGACACCGTTTTAGATCTGTGTAAAGCAAAGCATACGGCGGGCTTTCTCTTTAAGGGCATGGAAAAATCAGAGCTGTTCGATGCCATCCGTCAAGACGGGTCTCTTCCCCGCAAGACCTTCTCTATGGGACACGCCCGAGACAAGCGCTACTATATGGAAGCACGGAGGATCAAGGAATGAGCATTCTCAAAAAAGCGCTTTCCTTCCTCATTTGCATAATCCTGCTCCTCACCTTCGCCTCCTGCGGGGGATCCTTGAGCGGAAAATACGTCCCCGATCTGACCTCCTACGAAGCGGCAGATACCACGGCAGGTGAATTCTATTTCGATAAAAACGGCGATGTGACCTATACTCCGGCTGACGGAAGCACCGCCTTTCACGGGGAATACACGATTTCACAGGACACCATCACCTTCCGCTTTGAAGAGGAGGGATGCCGCTTTGAAGGCACCTTTTCCTTTAAAAAGAAGCCCGGCACCGTAACCATCGACGGCTATACCTATGCAAACGGTTTTCATAATTTGAAAACATTATTTAATTGAAAGGAGTACCCCCATGAAAAAATCCATCCGTTTTCTTTCCCTAATGCTTGCCTGCATCGCCCTTTGCTTCACCCTCGCCTCCTGTGAGCCCACCCTTGACGGAACCTATGAAGCCGATCTTTCGGTGGGTGACTGGTCGATCAAATCGGGCACCCTGCTCTTTACCCGCGACGGGGACGTGAAGTACACCGCGACCCTCCTTACAGGAAGCAAGACCTATGTGGGCGAATACGAGATCAATGAAAAGCTGGGAACCATTGAATTTGATTTTGATGATGAGAGCTGCAGCCTTGAAGGCAACCACGAATTTAGCCAAGACAAGGAAGCCGGCACCATCACCATTGGAAACACCACCTACAAAAAGAAATAATCGCACACTGAATTGTAATTTAAAATCCCCGAGTTCCAAGAGGAACTCGGGGATTTTAAATATATGCTATCAGTGCTCGATATTGGTAGCAATGGTGGAAGAAAGCTCTTCCTCCTCTGCCGCCTGTGCCTGCTCTTCAAGCTGTTTATCAAGCAGTGCAATTGCCTGCTTTGCCGCAGTATCGGTCAGATGGCGCTGTACATCTCTCCAAATACGTACCAGACCTCTGTCCTCGCCGTCTCCTTGAGGCTTTGCAGGAGTACGACGGTAATATCTGCCGTTGGTAGAGAATTCCCAGCCGATCTCGAAGCAACGCGCGCCCAAACGATCGGGGGCGGGCAGATCCTTTCTCAGCGCATAGTTGACCTTTTCAAACAGTTCCTTCCACATCACGATGAAATAGTCATTCATCAATCCGTCGTACTGTCTGTTACCGTAGTTGGTAATGGGTGCCGATGCCCAGTCGGAAATAAGAATACGGGCATTGTATTCCATCATATCCATATCGAAAGGCGCATAGTATCCCGTGCGGGTATCCTTTGCCCAGTCATACGCTCTGCCGATCCAGTTGCCCAGCATCTCGTCCTTATTGTAAAGGCTCAGCTCGGCGATCAGCTCCATTGCCCGGATATAGCGTTCGCTGTAACTGCCGAATACCTGTGCGTTTCTTGCCGCAAAGGCACGGGTCAGCACTTCGAAATAGTCATCGCACGCAATGGTCAGCACCATACGAAGCAGGTCGACCACATCGTAAATGTATCCTTCGCTTCCGCAAAGCTTGTCATAATCCTCCATCAGCATCAGCACGCCCTCTTCGAAAATCGTGCGGTTGTAGCCGATCTTGTAATAGGGACCTTGACAGAAGGTTCTGGCAAGACAAGCATCCTCGTTGATGACGTTGTTTTTGGTGGTTCCGTCGTAGCTGTCCACGCCGTAAACCGTTCTTGCAAACAGCTTCCATGCAAAGAAGGCATCATCGGTCAGCTTGCCGTAACGTCTAGTGATGTATTCAGAGAGCCAAACCTCAATATCGGGACAACTGTCTCTCCATGCCATTTCCCAGAACAGATCAAAGACGACGGGGTTGGCGTTGGTTCCCTCGGGGGTGATGCCGATACCCCACATGCAGTTTGCCTTGCGGCGTGCCTCGTCCATGAGCTCGGTCATCTTCTGCAACTTGCCGTGCATACCGGTTCTGCCGCCGTAGTTATCTAAGTTACAATAGATCCAAGGAGTGGAGCCGAATTCCACGCCATCCCAAGTCTTTTCATCGGTCCACTTGGGCTTTGCAAGGGAGGCAAGGTCGAGGATCAGAATATGCTCTGCTCTCTTGTCGCCAAAGCCGTCCAGCACCTCCTTCATGGGGTTGGACCACCAGCCCTGCAGGATCCACACTGCATTTTCATTGGATGCAAGCAGATCATTCAAGATCGCTTTGGACATTTCGGGCTTTGAAAGATCCGCAGGAACGATACCGCCCTCGTGGCAAACGTCACCGCAGTAATAGTCGGTCACTTGACCGTACATCTCATTTTGCGTATCGTAGAAGAGCTTTGCCAAATAGTCATAGCCGGGATAGGTGGTCTTTAATACGTTGGGACGCACAAAACCGCCTGCCCAAAGTCCCTGGGGTGCCATGAAGGGGGTCACATCCCCAAAGCCCTTTTCCATCAAATGGGTGTTTGCAATAGATGCAAATGCCTCGGGCATGGCGCCAACAAAGGTCTGCAGTGCGGGCTGAGCACCCATCACCGTCATATATCTCTGGTTCACTCTTGCCATTTCAAGAGTGTCGATCACCCAACTGTCCGCAACCGGTCCGCAATAGCCCTCCAGGTTGCCCATGAGCCACCATGCCTTGTAGCAGTAACCGCAGACATAGTCCTTTGCTTGATCCACCGTGAAGCCTAACTTCTGCAGATAGGAGACCCACAGCGCCTCGGTTCCGGTCAGATCCAAAATCAAATTCACGCCCGAGAGCATGAGGAAGTCCAGCTCTCTCTGCCACTGTTCGTAGCCGAAGAAGGGCATGGTGTAGGAAAGGGTGCAGTAGTTATAGGCATAACGCACCTTATAGGGAGAATTTTGCTTTACGGGCGTGCAAAGCGGGATCACTGCCTCGGGCATCTTCACCTGCTTTGTCTGCTGGGTCACCTGCACCTTGCAGTAATACTTCAAATAGTAATTCAAGCCCGTTGCCGCCGAAACACCGCAGTCTGCCTTAATGTGGATCTTGCCGTCCGCATAGGTCAGCTCATAGAAATTATCGCCGGTATGTGCTCTGTCAATCTCAAATTCAAACCAAGAAATATATTCTTTTCCAAGAATTCTGGTAATCAGCCCTTGAAGCGCCTTAACGGTATCCTCCGCAGTGTAGCTGTCCTTGCGGTCATAAATACCCTTTTCATTCTTCAGAGCCGCCAGATCCACCTTTTCCTTCTTCTTGAGCCACTCATCGTAGTCGGTAAAGGAAAGCGTCTTTCTGGTGGGGATGATCTCGGTGTTTTCCGAGGGCACGCCGTACGCCTTGACCTGTGCCAAAGCAGAAACGCCGTGACCGCCCTGGGAAGTGCCTGTTACCAGCACGCGGATCACTCTTGCAGTGTCCTCTCTGCGTACCATGGCAACCCGCTCCGCCATCGTGGTCTTGCACTTGCCGTACCGTTTAAAGTTTACACCGTCAAGGGAGGTGTAAATAGTATAGGAAAAATCAGCAAAATTGGCACCAACCAGCACCACCTTGCTAAGATCATAATTCTGCTGCAGATCCACATCAATGTGTCTAGGATAGAGCTCGCCAAAGAAGCAGGTATCCATACTGCCATCGGTGACCACGGAGGCGTAGTCATTGTTGATGCTGGCTCTTACCGGCTTCCCGTAGGCAATATCCTTGGGATCGGGATTG
>JAFTMP010000168.1 GCA_017452335.1 Clostridia bacterium | reverse complement strand
GTGACGGTGGTGCTGTCCATCGGTGTGACCAACATGTCCAAGCGCAATGCCATTATTCGTAAAATGACGGCTGTAGAGACGCTGGGCTGTGCGCAGATCATCTGCTCCGATAAAACCGGCACGCTGACCCAGAATAGAATGACGGTTGTTGACTCCTACAGAGCCAACGACACCCTGCTTGCCCGCGCCATGGCACTGTGCTCCGACGCGGAATGGGAAGACGGAAAGGCAGTGGGTGAGCCCACCGAGGCGGCGCTGGTTGCTTACGCCGCATCGCTGAGCCTTGAAAAGAACGATCTGAAAAAGGCATACCCCCGTGTTGCCGAAGCACCCTTTGACTCCATGCGTAAGATGATGTCCACTCTGCACGAGAAGGACGGCAAGATCATTCAGTATACCAAGGGTGCACCCGACGAGCTGCTGCGCCGTTGCGACCGTATCCTTGATGAAGGCAACGAGCGCCCCATGACCGATGCTGACAGAGAAGCGATTCTTGCACAGAACAAGGCGTTTGCAGACAGAGCTCTGCGTGTGCTGGCGGCGGCATACACCACCTATGACAGCGTCCCCGCTGACTGTGCCCCCGAGAAGATCGAAGAAAAGCTGGTATTCATCGGACTGGTGGGCATGATCGACCCTGTGAGACCCGAGGTAAAGGAAGCAATTAAGGAATGTGCTGCGGCAGGTATTCGTCCTGTGATGATCACAGGTGACCATCGTGACACCGCCATTGCCATCGGTATGGAGCTGGGCATCATCACCTCCCCCGACCAGGCGATCACCGGTGCACAGCTTGACACTATTTCCGATGAGGATTTCGAAAAGGACGTGGAAAAATACTCGGTATATGCCCGCGTTCAGCCCGAGCACAAGGTACGCATCGTGTCCGCTTGGAAAAAGAAGGGCATGATCACTGCCATGACGGGCGACGGTGTAAACGACGCCCCCTCCATTAAGAATGCCGATATCGGCGTAGGTATGGGTATTACCGGTACCGACGTGACCAAAAACGTGGCTGACATGGTGCTGGCAGACGACAACTTTGCCACCATCGTTTCGGCTGTGGGCGAGGGACGCAGAATCTACGACAACATCAAGAAGTCGGTGCAGTTCCTGCTCTCTTCCAATATTTCCGAGGTTATTTCGGTGTTCGTAGCTACCGTGCTCAACTTCACCATTTTGGAAGCCCCCCATCTGCTGTGGATCAACCTGGTGACCGACTCTCTGCCTGCTATCGCACTTGGTATGGAAAAGGCAGAGGCAAACGTGATGAAGAGAAAGCCCAGAGACTCCAAGGAAGGACTCTTTGCAGGCGGTATGGCGGCTGAGGTCATCATCCACGGTCTGCTGGTGTCTGTCTTGACGCTGGCTGCTTTCTTCATCGGTGAGCGTATCGAGCTGGGGCATTGGCAGTTTACCAATATTGTGGATGCCCACGACGGTATGACCATGGCGTTCTTGACCATGTCCATGTGCGAGATCTTCCATGCCTTCAACATGCGCTCCAGACGCGAATCCTCGGTGAAGATGCTTTTTACCGGCAGACACAACCCCATGCTTTACGCCGCAATGGCAGGCTCTTGGATCTTGACCACCCTGGTGCTCTATATCCCCTTCCTGCGCGACCTCTTTGACTTTGCCCCCATCAGCTTGATGGAATACGGTATTGCCATGGGTCTGGCGTTCTTGATCGTTCCCATCGTGGAGATCACCAAAGCAATTTCCAGAGCGATCGAGAAGAACAAGAAGTAAGCTTTATACAAAAAACGCCTCACCGCTTGACGGTGAGGCGTTTTGAGCGTGTCGATAAGCCCTTTTTTTAAGAGAAAAACGGGTTTAAAACCACCCATTTTTCCCAAGTTTTTGAGGGTTTTTAGGGGACTTTTTACAAAAAGTCCCCTAAATGGGGTTTTGGGCAAAGCCCCAACTAACTATTTCGACAGACTGAAACACCTCACCGTCAAGCGGTGAGGTGTTTTTTATTGTTTTGTATCAGAATTCTGCAGAGCCGGTGGTTCTGGGGAAGGATTCTACGTCGCGGATGTTGGTCATACCGGTAACGTACATGATCAGTCTTTCAAATCCCAGACCAAAGCCTGCGTGCTTGGTGCCGCCGTATCTTCTTAAATCCAGATACCAGGAGTAGTCCTCCTCATTCAGACCAAATCGTTCGATCTGCTCCTTGATGATGTCCATTCTTTCTTCTCTTTGGCTGCCGCCGATGAGCTCGCCCACGCCGGGCACCAGCAGGTCTGCACCTGCTACGGTCTTGCCGTCGTCGTTTAAGCGCATATAGAACGCCTTGATTTCTCTTGGCCAGTCGGTAACGAATACGGGGGTACCGAAGTGCTTTTCGGTCAGATACCGCTCGTGCTCGGTCTGCAGGTCACAGCCCCATTCCACGGGGTAGTCGAACTTGACGTTGGCGTTCTTCAAGATCTCGATCGCCTCGGTATAGGTCACTCTTGCAAATTCGCTGTTCTTTACGTTGTTGAGTCTGTCAAGCAGGGTCTTGTCGATGAACTTGTTGAAGAACTCCAGCTCATCGGCACACTTGACCATCAGATCGGAAATGACGCTCTTGAGCATTGCCTCGGCAAGATCCATATCATCGGACAGGTCCGCAAAGGCGATCTCGGGCTCTACCATCCAAAACTCTGCCGCGTGGCGGGGGGTGTTGGAGTTTTCAGCGCGGAAGGTGGGACCGAAGGTGTATACCTTGGCATAAGCCATGGCATAGGTCTCTACATTGAGCTGACCCGAAACGGTCAGGTTGGTCGCCTTGCCGAAGAAGTCCTTGGAGAAATCTACGGTGCCGTCCTCGTTTAAGGGAGGATTCTTGGGGTCAAGGGTGGTTACGCGGAACATCTCGCCCGCACCCTCGCAGTCAGATCCGGTGATGAGGGGGGTGTGTACATACACAAAGCCCTGTTCGTTGAAGAACTTGTGAAGAGCGAAGGCTGCCTCGGAGCGCACGCGGAAAACGGCGTTGAAGGTGTTGGCTCTGGGGCGCAGATGGGCAATGGAGCGTAAGAACTCCAAAGAGTGCTTCTTGGGCTGCAGGGGATAATCGGGGGTGGAGGTGCCCTCTACTGCCACGGAGTCAGCCTTTAACTCAAAGGGCTGCTTTGCCTGGGGGGTGAGCACCAGCGTACCGGTCGCAATAAAGGATGCGCCGATGTTCTGGGAGGTGACCTCCGCGTAGTTTGAAAGCTTGTCCGATTCAAGCACTACCTGCAGGTTGTTGAAGGCAGAGCCATCGTTGAGCACCAGAAAGCCGAAGGCGTTGCTGGCTCGCAGGTTGCGGCACCAGCCTGCAACAGTGATGGTCTTGCCGTCAAACTGCGCAGGATTTGTATATAATTCCTTAATGGTTGTTCTTTTCATATTGATATCCTTTCTCAAAAGGTATTTTTCTTTTCAAACACCCCTCATTATAAAGGATATTCCCTTGAATTTCAAGAGGATTTTTTGATTTTTTTGATTTTTTCGGGATTTGCCTGCTTTTTGGACTTCAAAGAACCAACGGCGGCTCTTCTTCCGTTACATTTTCATTGGGCAGGGGCGATTCTTTTGTTTGAAAATAGGGTGAAAACGCTCCCGGCTCTTGCGCGTCTCCCACAGAGATGCGGTAAAGGGCGCCCGAAAGACCGCCCGAAGAAAGAAAAGCAATGATGTAGTATAAGGCGCAAAGGATCAGCGCACCAAGAGCAAAGGCGCGCACAAGCTTGCGGTAAAGGGTGAAAAATGCATCCATATCATCCTCCGTTTTCTTCTACTGTATGCGGCGCAATTTGCCGATATGTGCAAAAAATTACTTGACAGAAGGGCGCAATCGTAGTATAATATCCTCACCGCATGAGAAATCAGGGGTGCGATGGGAGAATGTCCCTTAGCTGAGACGGCGTGAGCCGAACCCTTTAACCTGAATACGGATAATACCGGCGTAGGGAGATTTGCAGCAGTGCCGTTTGGGCGCCAGAGATAGTTGCCGCAGGTCGAATTTGTCGTACTGCGGTAAATTTATTTCTTGGAGGTGTCTATGACACAACTTGCTTCAAAGCAGCGCACTTCGCTTGCACTGCGTCTTGCCGAGAGCGGCATCATGCTGGCTCTTGCCACAGTTTTAAGCCTTTTAAAGCTGGCAGACCTGCCTTACGGCGGGTCCATCACCCCTGCATCCATGTTCCCCATCCTGCTCATTGCCTACAGACACGGCACGGGACACGGACTGCTGGTTGCTACTCTTTACGGTGCGATCCAACAGCTCTTGGGGCTGAACACCCTGTCCTATTTTTCCACCTGGTATTCCATCGTTGCCATCATTTTGCTTGACTATGTGGTGGCGTTTGCCGTGGCGGGACTGGGCGGTATCTTTAAAAAGAAGCTGAAAAGCCAGGCGCTTGCCCTGGTGCTGGGGGCGTTGTTGGTAACGGTCCTGCGGTATTTGTGCCACGTGATCTCGGGCTGTACCGTTTGGGCGGGCATGTCTATTCCCACGCAGGCGGCACTCATTTATTCGTTTATTTATAACGCCACTTATATGCTGCCCGAGGGCATTATTTTGGTGCTGGCGGCTTACTATCTGGGCTCTTGCCTTGATTTTTCAAAAAAACTGCCGGTGCGCGTGCGCCGCTTTGCGATTCCTGCCTGCGATTGGCTGACCATCGCGGGGGGCGGGGCGCTGCTGGCGGCACTGGCTTATGATGTGGCAAAGGTCTTTTCGCTGCTTCAAGACGGCGAAACGGGCGAGTTTACCTTGACAGTGCTGACAAGCGCGTCCATGGACTTCTTTTTGCCGCTGATCGTGGTTTCCCTTGCCGGAATTTTTCTTTGTGCGCTGTGCTTTGGCGTGGCGGCAATGCTTTCTAAAAAGAAAGGAAAGGGAAGCGTTTAAATCCGAAAGGAGTAGGGCTTGAATACTTCAATTTGTCATTTGGTGGGGGCGGGTAGCTTTGCACCCGATTGCTTTGCACCGCAAAAGGGAGATCTGGTGATCGCCTGCGACGGGGGACTGTACCCCTTGCAACGCCTGGGGCTCCTGCCCGATCTGGCAGTAGGGGATTTTGATTCCTTTACGGATGATCCCGAAAAGCTGATCCCGTCGGATCGGATTGTCCGCCTTCCCAAGGAAAAGGACGACACAGACTGCTTATACGCCCTGCGTCTGGGGCTGGAGCGGGGCTATCGGCGCTTCCTTTTACATGGCACGTTGGGGGGCAGCCGCTTTTCCCACAGTCTTGCCAATCTTGCTCTGCTTTCCTTTCTGCGGCGTCATAACAGCGCAGGCGTGCTTATTGATGAGCATGCGCAGGTCTATTTAAAGGGTGAAGGAACGCTTCGTTTTCCCGCTCAAAGCCGCGGCTATCTCTCGGTTTTGGCGGCAAGTCAGCAGGCGCAGGTTCGGATCAAAGGGTTAAAATACACCTTTTCGGGAACGCTGTGTGCCCATCTGCCTTTGGGGACAAGCAATGAGTTTGTGGGAAAAGAAGGGGAAATTTCAGTGCTTTCCGGTCAAGTTTTTGTGGTTGCCGAAGGAGCGCGTGCGCCCGGCTTCTTCTTTGAGGCTGATAAGGATTGAAATTTTTTGTTGTTTTTTATGGAAAGCGTTGACTTTTTGATGTAAAAAGCGTCTTTAAGGGTAGAATATTGTCAAACATACCCCGTCGTAAAGGAGAATGAAATGAAAAAGACTATGAAAAAAGGTATTTGCATGCTGTTGGCATGCTATTTGGGGCTGTCCTCCCTTGTTGGTTGTACATCGCCTCAACTAACGATCGGTACAGGCGCTTCTTCGCAGGTGCCTTCCTCTAAGAATGAGTCTTTGGAAGATCAAACGCCCGCTTCAAAGGCAGAGCCTTCCTTGCCTGGCAGTATGGAAGCATCGGAAAATGCAGATCCCTCTTCTTCTGCTTCGGCAAATAGTCCTACACCGCCTTCCGTTTCAGATGATCCTTCTCCTAAGCCTACGCCCGATCCGCGTCCTACACCAACGCCCGAGCCTACCCCGACGCCCGAGCCGACGCCCACTCCCGAGCCGACACCCACTCCTGAACCGCCCGAGGAAGAAACGCCCTGGATCTTAAAGGAAACGGCGGATGCGGGCAGTGCGTACCAGGATCAGTTGATCTTTTTGGGCGACTCTACCACGGCACACATGATCACCCACGGGGTGCTTACCGGTGGAAAGAACACCAAGCAGGTCTGGAAGGGGGCAGTGGGTAATACCATTACCTTTGCTTATATGCAGACGGCGAAGATCCTCTATCCCGATACGGGAGAGCAAATGCTGATCATTGACGCGGTCAAAAAGGCAAAGCCCGAGTATTTGGTGATCACCCTTGGTGTGACCGGCGGTGTATCCATGAAGCTCAAGGAAGATGCCTTTAAGAAGCTGTACCGTTGGCTGTTGGATGAGATCTACAAGGCATCTCCCAATACCACGGTGATTGCCCAATCCATCTATCCCACCTGCAAGGAAACACAATATGCCAGCATCACCAATCCTGCGATCATGGAGGCCAATTCCTGGATCTGTGATCTGGCTAAGGAATGCTACCAAAAGGGGCGCTCGGTCTACTATGCCGACACGTACTCTGCGCTGGTGGACAGCTCCGGATATCTGCCCGCCAAATACGGCAACGGCGACGGTCTGCACTTGAATGCCAAGGCTTACGAGGTGATCTTAAAGTATCTGCGTACCCATGCGGTAACACTTCAAAAATAATATAAAAAATCCTTTTTGAGCGTTTGCTCAAAAAGGATTTTTTTTAATGGGTTTGCGTTACAGATCGGCGGCAACGATGCCGTCTACAATGGCTTTTGCCATGTTATTCTGCCATTCTTCGGTAAGTGCCTGCAGGGAATCCTCGGTATTGGTCAAGAAACAAGTTTCTACCAAAATGGAGGGCTTTTTCACAAGGGTGAGCATGGCGAAGGTGTCCTCGTAAACATTGGCTTTGGTCAGCGAGGCATCGTTTGCATCAATTGCCTTGGCAACGGCATTTGCCAGCGCCAGCGAGGCGGTGGCGTGCTCACCGTTGTTGTAATAGAAGACTCGCGCGCCGTAAGCTGAGGGGGAGGCGCTGTTTCCGTGAATGGAAACCACCAGATCCGCTTCGGAATTGCGCACGTTCAGCGCTCTTTGGTTGATGGAAAGGTGCTGGTACACGTAATCCTCACGGGTCATGATGACTTGATAGCCCTTCTTTACCAGAAGATCGCGCACCTTCAAGGCGATCATCAAGTTTAAATCTGCCTCGTAAAGCCCCGTTCCGGTCAGCTCCAAGGACTTTTTGTAAAACTCCGAATCCTCACCCGCACCTACGTCCAGTGCGCCGGTGGAGTTGGTAAACCCGTGTCCCGCATCAATACAAATGATGGGCGCATTGGGATTGACCACGATCTCTGAGGGCGATGCCTCTTGCTCGGGAGAGGAGGGGAGCGCTTCGCTTTCCTCCGGAGAGGAGGGGGAAGGGGCTTCGGTGTTTGTAGTTTCGTTTTTTTCAAAAAGTGCCGCCAGTATGTTCGGAATGCTCGGAATGCTCGGAGCAATTTCCGCAAAGGAAAGCGTCAGCAACGCAAAGCAGGTAATGGCAACCAGCGCCACGGAAGAAAGACCGATCAGCGCCTTTCTTCTTCTCTTTTTTGCGGCTTCTTTTCGGGATTGCTCTCTGAATTCCTTGAATTCGGGATCGTTTAAAGGAGAATAATTCATTTTGCCCTCCTTACGTCAACGGTGCAACCTGATGGATCTTGTCGGTGCTGTAGGTCATTTCATAACGGTCTGCGTAATCGTTAACGGTTTCGTTAAACTTTTTTGCGCGCAGCATTTGTTCAGCAGCTACCTCGCTTCTGCTTGCGCCCTTGCCGCAATAGTAAAGCAACCAAACGCTGTCGTCGTTTGAAACCTCGATGAGCTCTCCCTCCTTGGCATCCGTTAATTTGTTTGCCGCCAATTGATAAAGGGTGTCGCCCTCGTCATACATGACGTAGTATCCGTCAAGCAGTGCGGTAAGCTGATCTTCACTTTCACTCTTCACTACGGAAATAAACTCTTCCTCGCTCTTGCCGCTCAAATCCTTTTTCAAGGTGTTAAAGGCGTTCAGTGCATCGGATTTGGTTTTGTAATTTTTAAAATCCAGACGCAACACCCGCAGGGTATCCAGCGGAACGTCAATAGAGTAGTTTTCTCTTGCGATACGTACCACACCGTAGGATTTCTTACCTACGCTGAGGTAGCTGTCCCCGTTTTTGCGGGCGGGGTCGTGAATGAAGCGGTCAAGATCGGTGGTATCCTCGGTGATGGTGGAGACGTATTCGCTAAGGATCGTGTTTTGTACCAGCTGGTCCAAAAGCTTATCGTCAAAGCCGTCGTCCTCTCCGTATTCCTCGGTAAGCTGGGCGCGCAGCTCCTTCAAAAAGTCCTCATCGCTCTTGCAAGCGGTGAGCTTTTCTGCTTTTTGCCGGATTTCTGCCTTTTCTTCCTCGGTGGCATTCTCGGGAATGGTGAGAATGTGCAGGTAGTAGTCTACCTTGTTGAAGTTTTGATTATTTTTGGCAAGATAGTCTCTGAGCTCTTCTTCGCTGACCGTCTGTCCTGCGTATGCCTTGGCATACTGTTTGTCTGCCAGTGCCATGATCTCAAGGATCTGTTCAATATCCGTAAGCTTTACGCCTCTTCCGTAGGTCATAAAGATGTAGTCCTCTTCCTCCATACCCAGCGCCTTTGCGCTTGCTTCAAAGGAGTCAAGACGATTGTTAATGGCGGTCTGATCCTGCTGACTTAAGGTTATTCCTTCGGACACCGCGACCTCGGCGTAGAGCAGGTCGGTCTGCAGGTTTAGTCCTGCCACCTCGTTGTAATAGCGGAAATAGCTGACGCGATCCTGACTGTTTTCCTCTGAGGAGGACATAAACTTCTCTTTCAACTCGTCGGGATGATCCACGCCCAGCGTTTCCAGCGTGCCGCTGTAGAGATAGTCGTAGAAATAGAAGGACAGCATGGCACCGTTTACTTCGAAGTGCTCGGTTTTAAAGTGGACGGTATTGCGGTAGCGGTTGCCGCTGTCAAGATAAGCCTCATACGCCGCATTGCCGATGAGCACACCGGCACTGACGAGCAGGCACACGGCAAGGATTGCCGAAACAGTGGCGATCAAGATTTTCAGCGAGCGCTTTTTTTCCTGCTTGGCGCGCTCTTTTTTGAGAAGAAGCTGTTGCTCCTTGCGTTCTTTGTTCGTTTTCTTTCCCATGAGGGAGATCCTTTCTCTTTTTCGGATGCGTTACACATTCATAATGACCGGCAAAACCATGGGTCTTCTTCTGGTTAAGCGGTAAATTTCCTTGGACAGATCGTCCTTGAGGCGGTTTTTGATCTGCGTCCAATCGCGAAGCCCCAGCCCTAAGCTGTCGGAAATAGATTCGTAAGCGGCACTCTTTAATTCTGCCATCAATTCTTCCGATTCCTTTACGTACACGAAGCCTCTGGAAATGATGTCGGGACCGGAAGCAAGGGTCATATCGTAGTCGTTGACCACGGCTACCACCACGATGAGTCCATCCTCGGACAGATGTTTACGGTCACGCAGTACGATGTTGCCCACGTCTCCGATGCCGCTTCCGTCAATCAGCGTTCTTCCTGCGGGCACCGTGCCGTTAAAGCAGGCATCTGCCGCACTGATCTCCAACACCTTGCCGATCTCCGAAACGAATACTCTGTCGGGGGACATGCCCATTTCCACTGCCAGATTTTTGTGCTCGTAAAGATGCTTGAATTCGCCGTGAATGGGCATGAAGTACTCGGGACGGATCAGCGAGTGCATCAGCTTGATCTCCTCGCGGCAGGCGTGACCCGAAACGTGCACGTCGGTGGTGGAATCTCTGTGTACCGAAATGCCTCTGCGGTACAGCTCGTTAATGACCTTATCCACCAGCTTTTCATTTCCGGGAATGGGATGGGCAGAGATGATCACCAGATCCTTGGGACCAAGCTGTACCCGGTCGTGCTCACCGAATGCCATTCTGTGCAGTGCCGACATGGGCTCACCCTGGGAGCCTGTGGAAAGAATGGTCAACTGCTCGGGGGTATATTTTTTGATCTCCGCAATGTCGATCAGCGTTTTTTCGGGGAACTGCATGTACCCCAGCTCCACGGCGGCGGACACGATGTTGAGCATACTGCGCCCGGTAATTGCCACTTTTCTGCCGTAGCGTACGCTGTGGTCGATGATCTGCTGTACGCGGTGGACGTTTGAGGAGAAGGTGGAGAAGATCAAACGCTTGTCGGGGTTGCTTCTGAAAATATTGTCAAGTGCCTTGCCCACCGTCTTTTCAGAGGGGGTATATCCGGGGCGCTCCACATTGGTGGATTCGCACATAAGCAGCAACACGCCCTCATTGCCGATCTGCGCTAAACGGTTGAGATCCATGATCTCGCCGTCAATGGGGGTGGTGTCCAGCTTGAAGTCACCGGTGTGCAGGATCGTTCCTGCAGGGGTGCGGATCGCCAGACAGCAGGCATCTGCAATGGAGTGGTTGACGCGGATGTATTCCACCGAGAAATGCCCCACCTTTACCGAATCGCCCGCCTCCACCGATACCAACTCCGGTTCATAATCCAACGTATGATCCCGCAGCTTGTTTTTCAAAATACCGATTGCCAGCTTGGTGGCAAAAACGGGGGTGTCGATGAGCTTTAACAGATAAGGCACCGCACCGATGTGGTCCTCGTGCCCGTGGGTGATGAATACGCCCTTTAACTTGGACGCATTTTCCTTTAAATAGGTAAAATCGGGGATCACCAGGTCAACGCCCGGCATATCGTCATCGGGAAACCCGATGCCGCAGTCTACCACGATCATTTCATCTTCATATTCAATAACAGCCAGGTTCTTGCCGATTTCCGCAAGTCCTCCCAGCATGATGACTTTACACTTTTCATTTTTAAGGGATGCTTTTGATTTTTTTGCCATACTGTACCTCTCTTTCATCAATCAGTTCTAATTTCTCTCTTCATATTGCAACGCGCGCCCGAGGGGACGCCGCGACGGCTTGATAGACGCTATGGAGCCCCTTTGTTTACTTGCACCTACGCCCTGTGCAAAAAGAGACTCATTTGTATATCACGAACTCAATAATCCCTTACAGTATAGCACATTATTCGCAAATATGCAAGATTCAGTTTGTGAAAAATTTGTGTCCGTAACTGCCAATCAAGAAAAAACAGAGCAGACTCAGCGCAAAAAAGAGCAGTGCGCAAAGCATTCCGGCAATGAAATAAAAAAGCGGGGAGCGGGTACGCTTTTCCTTGCGCGCGCGGGGGAGCGTTCCTGCCTGTGCGTATTGCGCCACGATTCGATTGGCTTCCTTTACCATATCGCTGTCTTTGCTTGTGGGACGGTCGTTTTTGAAGATTAGATGCGCTTCCTCAAAATAGGGATTGTTTTGAATTTGTAAAATAAGCGTTTTGCGTTCCTTTAGATTTTTAGAATTGTTTTCCACGATTTCTCCTTCAAAAAACAGATTGCTTTGGTCAAGACCCTCATGAGTGTTGCCTTCCCTTGGGAAAATATTCAATTTTGATGGGATAAATACCGATGAAGCGCTCAAAATAAGAAGGGGCAAGTGCCCAATGCAATAAAAAGGAGAATGAATGTGGAAACTCATGAACTACCGACGGCGCTGATTTTGGCAGGAGGCAGGGGGCGGCGGCTCAGTCCTCTCAGTGACGAGCTGCCAAAACCCCTTTTGAGGATCAACGGACGGTGTGTGCTGCAGGAGATCTTGAAAAATTTGGAAGAGCAAGGGGTGCGGCGCAGTGTGCTTCTGACAGGCTATAAGGGCGAGATGATCGAAGAGCTGTTCGGTGCATCCTTTGGGCGCATGGAGCTTTGCTACATCAAGGAAAAGCGCCCTATGGGCAGTGCCGGCTGTGTGCTCTGCGCAAAGGATCTGGTGGGGGAGCGGTTTTTTGTGATCTGTGCCGATGCCTGGGGAGGACGGGACTATCGGGGTATGGCACGCGCCCACCTTGAAAAGGGGGGCGTTGCCACCTTGCTGCTCACGCAGGTAAGCGACCCTGTGGAATACGGCTTGGTGCGTACCGATCCCGAGGGGGCGATCTTATCCTTTACGGAAAAGCCCTCCTGGTCCACGGTCTTTACCGATCTTGCCAACACCGGGATCTATTTGATGGAGCGCGAGGTCCTTGATCTGATCCCTGCCGATCGCCCCTTTGATTTCGGAAAGGACCTGTTTCCTCTGCTTTTGCAGTCTGGCAAAAAGCTGTATGGCTACAGGGATCAGCGCCCATGGTGCGATATCGGTGATCTTGCCACCTATTTACACTGCAATTTAAGGGAAAACGGCGGCAAGACCGTGGTGGAGCAGGGGTGCACCATAGGCAATGCGCTCTTGGAGCGCTCCTTGGTGCTGGAAGGCAGTGTGATCGGGGAGGGGAGTGTGCTTAAAGGGAGCATCGTTGGCAAAAACTGCATCGTTGGGAAAAACTGCGTTTTGGAGCAGGGCTGTGTGCTGGGGCATGGCTGTGTGCTGGAGGATGGGTGCCATCTAAGGGAAGGAACGGTGCTCTCCTGCGGCAGCGTGCTCACCTCTGTGCGCGCTTCGCAAAGGGTGACGCCCCGCTTGACAGGTCTTTTTGAGGAAAACGAGCTGTGCATCCAAGAGGGGCAGGAGAGTGAAGAGTTTTTTATCCGTCTTGGATATACCCTGGGGCTTCTTGCCAAACAGCGGGGGCTTGCTGTGATGGCAGATGAAACACCGTCCTGCACCTCCTATAAGGAGGCGCTGTTAAGAGGCGCAGGGCTTGCGGGCTATGCGCCTGTGGATCTGGGAACAGGCTTTTACACCATGGCAAGCGCCTGTGCTTTGCAGGGCGGGTATTTTGTAACGATCCTTGTCACTGTGCAAAAAACAGGCGGGCTCCGACTGTATTTTTTGGATCGCACGGGTCTTGCGGCAGGGGCGGAGTTAATTCGCAGGGTGCGTGATGCCTTTGGCAATTCGGTACTCTGCGGAAGGGTGTGCGCGCCGCTGCGATTTGCTTCAAGAAGCCGCATGCAGTACGAGGAAATACTGTTTCACGGGGTCTCCCTTATCGGGTTGACGGTGGGCATGGCAACGGGCACGCCTGCGGCAGACTTTTTGAAAAAGGGGCTTGAGCAGTACGGGGCGCGGGTGGTCAAGGAGGGCGATGCCCGCCTGATACTCACCCTTTCTCCCGACGGCAGACGGGCGGCACTGCAAGAAGGAGCACATCGCCTTGATTTTTGGCACTTGTGCGCTCTGCATTTGGGGGCAGATTTGCGAAGCGGACAGCCTGTTCACGCACTGCCCCACCGGGCGCCAAAAGTGCTTTTTGATATGGCAAAACGCTATGGAAGCCATCCCAAGGGCTATGCGCTCTGCCCCGGGGCATCGGAGGACGGCGAGACAAGATGGCAGGGTGCACAGCTTCGCTATGTGCACGACGGCTGTTTTTCCGCAGTGCGGGCACTGTCGCTCATGGCAAGCAGAGGATTAAACTGCGCCGATCTTGAGCGGTTATTGCCACCCTTTTCCGTGTCGGAGCAGGGGATGGACTGCGAAAAGGAGGAAAAGCTGGCACTGCTCTTGGCCAGTCACGGCGAGCCCGGGGGCGAAGGGGTGCTGGTGGCGGTGCAAAACGGTTATTTGCGCATTCGTGCCAAAGGGGGCAGGGGGTTAAGTCTGATGGCAGAGGCGGCAAGGGAGCAGGATGCCGAAGAGCTGCTTCGCCACTGGCGAAAGGACCTGCTTTCAAAAAAATCACAGGTTCGTGAATAATTTCCCAAAATACAGGCGATCCTCGGGATAGAAAAACATTCAAGACAAGGAGACCGAGGATATGAAAAGAATAGGAAAAGGCTTTTTATTGGCGCTGACCGCCCTGCTTCTTACAGCAGTTTTGACCCTTGCCGCAACGGCGCAGACCTACGGGGGCATTTATGACAAAACGGTGCGCCTGCACGTGCTGGCAGACTCCGATGAGCCTGCGGCACAGGCGCTGAAGCTCAAGGTGAGAGATGCGCTGATCGTCTATTTGGAAAGTGAGCTCACTGAATGTAGTGACCGCGCCCACGCGGAAGAACGGATCATTGACCGAATTCCCCAAATGGAGGAGCTGGCAAAGCAGACGCTTTTAAAAGAGGGCTGTGCGCTGCCTGTGAGGATCACGCTCGAAAAAGAGGACTACCCCAGAAGAGTGTACGAAGCCTTTTCCTTTCCTGCAGGATGCTACACCTCCCTGCGGGTGTTTATCGGAAGCGGGCAAGGACAGAATTGGTGGTGCGTGGTGTATCCGCCGCTATGCTTGAATGCGTCTTTAGCAAATGAGCACTTAGAGGGCTATAGCAATGAGGAGCAGGCGTTGCTTACCCAAAAGAACGGGGGATACAAGCTGCGCTTTGCTATTTTGGAACTGGGGGCGTATTTGAAGGACCTTTTTTCATAAAAAATCATAAAAAAGGGGTGTTTTCTTACAATCTTTACAAAATATACTTGTAAAGACGGGAAAACTGCGGTATAATCCTTTTCGTACAGCGGCAAAACACCGCGCCGAAACAGAAAGGATCTGATCTTTATGAAAAGATTGACCGCAAAATTTTGGGCATTGACTGCCTTGATCTTGGCATTTTCCCTGCTTTGCTCCTGCAGCAGTGTGAAGCTGTCGGTCAATACGCAACCCGAGAGTGACGGGAAAAGCACCGTGCCCTCGTTACAGCCAAGCACCCCCGAGTTTGGGGAGGGTACTTTAAAAAACAGCTCTTCAAGCGCGGTAAGTCCCTCAACGAACGAACCGTCCTTGTCGGTGTCAGCGCCCGATGAGCCGTCAACGCTCTCACCCACACCGACACCCACCCCTACCCCAACACCCACCCCCGAACCGCAGGTGATCGCGTCTATGACGCTGTTATCTGCAGGGGATAACCTGCTTCACGCGGGACTTCTTACCGACGGGCAGGAGCATGCGCGGGCAGGGCAGAGCGAGGATTTCTATTTTGATTTCATTTACGAGCATATTGCAGAGCAGGTTGCGGCGGCGGATTTTTCTGTGATCAATCAGGAATCCATTATTTTAAACAAAAAGTATTTAGGCAACAAGGTGGACAAATTCTTTTCAAACACCCGCGCCTTTGCCTTCGTCACCCCCTCGGACATGCTTTCCACGCTGACGCGCATCGGCTTTGACGGCATTGATATGGCAAACAACCATGCCCTTGATATGGGTGCGGCAGGCTTTCAGTGGTCTATGGACTATCTTTTGAAAAACACCGAGCTTTTGCGCATAGGCGGCTACTATGATGAGGCGGATCGGGCAAACATCCCCGTAAAGGAAACAAACGGCATCAAGGTGGCGTATCTGGGTTATACCTACGATACCAATGTTCCCGCCGAAACCGCCGCCAAGGAAACGGGCTTTCGGTTTTTGGTGCCTTATATTGACGATGCACAGATGATCACCGATCTGCAAAGGGCAAATGCCGCGGCAGACTTCACGGTGGTGTATATCCACTGGGGAGAGGAAAACAAGTTTGAGCCCAGCGCCGAGCAAAGAAGAGTGGCAAAGCTTCTGGCGGAAAACGGTGCGGGCGTGATCATCGGTCACCATTCCCATTGCCTGCAGCCTATCGAGTATATTGATGACGGTAAGGGCGGCAAGGTGCTGTGTGCCTATTCGCTGGCAACACTGATCTCCAACATGGCAAACGACCACAACATGCTGGCGGGGCTTCTTTCCTTCCGCCTTGATAAGTATGATGACGGCAGTGTAAAGTTAGAGGATCCTCTCTTTACCCCCACGGTCTTTTACTATAATATGCGCTACAGAGAAAGCAAAATTTATTATTTAAAGGACATGACCGAAGCCCTTTGCGCTTCTCACGGCATTGGAAATTACCCCAAAAGCTCCACCAAAAAGAACACCATGACTCTTGAAAAGCTGTACGTGTATCTATATGACACCATTGACGAGCAATTTTTGCCCGAGGAATACCTTTATTCGTAATACAAACGCTCTCTGTCCT
>JAFTMP010000167.1 GCA_017452335.1 Clostridia bacterium | reverse complement strand
CTAAAAAAGGCAGGGACGAGCCTTGCCTTTTTTATGCATTACGAACATTTAAACGAAGCTTTTTTTGCCGCCGCAGCTCTGCGCACTTCCGTTGAAACCGGCGACGAGCTAACCTACCCGCAGGCAGTGGTCAGACTGCGCGAAGCACTGGAGACGCTGTTACGTCTTGAAAAACCTTCTCTTGAATTGTTTATCTAAAGGTGGTCACGTCCGCCGTGTAGAGTGCGCGGCGCATAATGGAATAGTATTCGATAGGCCTTCCGTTAGCGCGCTCAAATGCGCGCACCAACAGCTCGGGATTGACAAAATCATTGCTGTCTGCCGAAAGAAAAGCGTGGAAGCGCGTGGTGCCCTCCTGCTCGCTGATCTCAAAGCGCACGATCTTAGGGCGCAGATCCACCTCGATCATGCCTTTTTTGCTCTTCTTTACAATGGGCAATGCCCCGCCCAACACAGTCTCCAATTCCTGTGCCGAGAAATCGTCAAAGAAAAACTCATATTCCGCAAGGGCAATATCCATAAAATCCATGGCGCAGGCATAGATCTCAAGAACCTGCAGGTCGGGGGTTAACTGGGCGTTGATCGCCGCCATCAGCTCCTTTTCATCCCGCTCCTCAGTCAGGGTGATATCCAAATACTCACAAACACTCTCCGCGCCCACAGGCAGGGGCATGGAAAACACCATCTTGGGGTGGGGGTTGAAGCCCTGGGAATACTTAATGGGCACGCCCGCTCTGCCAAACGCCCCTTTGAGCGTGCGGCAAAGGTCCAGATGGGAAATGAACTTCAATTTTCCGATCTTATGAAATTTTATTCTGATCTTTCCGGACACCATGTGCAGTTTCCTCCCATCTTCCAAGCGCCGCATCCGGCGCATCCGTCCTTGCAGTTTCCTGTTACCTGCTCCTTGTACGCCTTGTGGCGTTCGCTGACAAAGAAGCGCTTCTCCACGCCGCAGTCAATGATATCCCAAGGCAAAATCTCCTCTTCGCCCATCACACGGTTGGCAAAGAAGTGGGGATCAATGCCCGCTTCTTCAAATGCCTGCATCCAAATATCATAACTGAAATACTCATCCCAGGCATCAAATTTTGCACCCAGCGCATAGGCTCTTTCAATTGCCGCCGCCATTTTTCTGTTACCCTTTGCCAGCACTGCCTCCACAAAGCTTACTTTTGCATCATGCCAGGTATAGCGCACATGACGGCTCTTTAAGGTATCCTTAAGAAGCTGCTGCTTCTTTTTCAAAAGCTCCATATCGTCCTGGGCATCCCACTGGAAGGGGGTAAAGGGCTTGGGGATAAAGCAGGAAACACTGATGGTCACCTGCGGGGGCTTCTTTAGGCGGTTGGGGTTTTGATAGTACGCCTCTACCACCTTTTCGGCAAGGTGTGCAATTCCCTCAATATCCTCTGCCGTTTCGGTGGGCAGACCGCTCATGAAATACAGCTTGACGGTATTTTTTCCAAAATCAAACGCCACGTTGCAGGCGTTGAGCAGATCCTCCTCGGTCACGCACTTGTTAATGACGTCCCGCAGTCTTTGCGTACCCGCTTCGGGGGCAAAGGTCAGACCGCTTTGTCTGACGGAGGACACTCGTTCCATAAGCTCCTTGGTAAAGGCATCCAATCTTTGAGAAGGCAATGACAGCGACACTTTTTCCTGCTCCGTCCAAGAAAGCAGCTTTTCTGTCAACTCGGGAAGCTTTGTATAGTCGGAAATACTAAGGCTTGTAAGGGAAATTTCATCATACCCCGTGGCATCGTAGAGACAACGCGCCTGGCAGTCCAGCGTTTCGGGGCTCTTTTCTCTGACAGGGCGGTAGATCATGCACGCCTGGCAGAAGCGGCATCCGCGAATACATCCGCGGAATGTCTCCAGCATGATACGGTCGTGTACTGTTTCGATATAAGGCATCACCGGCTTTTCGGGGAAATATGCCTTATCCAGATCCTTCACGATCCGCTTTAACACCTTCTTTGGAATATCATCATATTTGGGGGTGATCGCCGCCACGGTGCCGTCCTCATGATAAGAAACATCATAAAGAGAAGGAACATAAAATCCGCCCAGCTTTGCCACCTCATGAAGAAAGCGCTCCTTGGTATAGGTTCCGTTTTTCTTCATCTCAATGTACAGTCTTGAAAACTCGGGAAGCGCTTCCTCGCCCTCACCGATAGAAAACACATCAAAAAATGCAGAAACAGGCTCGGGGTTGTAGGTCGCAGGACCGCCTGCGATCAAAATGGGCCATTCTTCCCCGCGCTCTTCTCTTCTTGCGGGAATGCCCGCCAGATCCAGCATATACAGTACGTTTGTAAATACCTGCTCATACTGCAGGGTGATGCCCACGATATCAAAATCCCGCAGCGGGTCACCGCTCTCCAGCGCCCACAGGGGGATACCATGCTCTCGCATCTGCTCTGCCATATCGGGCCAGGGTGCATAGCAACGCTCGCACCACACGTCGGGTTCGTTATTCAGTGCACCGTACAAGATACGCATGCCCAGATTGCTCATACCGATCTCATAGGTATCGGGGAAGCAGAACGCCCAACGGCAAGCCATTTTTTCCTTATCCTTTAAGATCTCTCCATACTCTCCCCCGATGTATCTGCCGGGCTTGGAGACTTTCTTTAATATCGCTTCTATTTTCTTATCCATTTTCCAATCCTTAACTCATGATGTACCGAAGGGGGACCGATCCGATCCCCCTCGAAAATAAATTTATACAAAAATCAGTGAAATGATCAGCGCCGGCAGTGTCCAGCAAAGCTGATACAGCACGATCCACAGCGAGTTGATCTCATAAACACCTGCGATCTTGCCCGCATAGCTCATATAAAGGATCAGCGCCGACACCCCAATACCCGCTAAAACACTGAGGATCTTAATGACGGTATTGGTGCGGATCACCTGCAGTACCCTTCTGCAGAAGCTCAAAGTCTTCAAAAGACTCTTTACATTTTTCTTGGATACCACGCCGGAATCCAAGGTATCGTAACAGCTCTGACGCCGTTCTCCGTCCATGCGCAATACCTTTACGGGGTACTTGGAAAGATCTGCGTGCATCGCAAACATCCGATCGTCGATATTGGGGTCAAGGGTTCGAATGCCAATGCAAATACCCGCCTTGTAAAGGGATGCCATGATCCCCTCCACCTCTTTATCGGCAACGTATTCGATATACATTTTCGCCGCCAGCTCCGAGCCGATGGAGAGATACATCACCGAGATGCTTCCTTCCATTTCAAGCGCGGTATCATCGGGATCAATTGATGAAAGCAATCCCTTTTGACGCATAAACTGCCCGTTGCCCACGCACACCAGCTCTCCGTCCACTGCCGCTTCCACACCGCCGCAAACCACCTCTAAGAGCTCCACCTTGTCGGTATAGCCCGACTCCTTGGTGGCAACCCCAAAGACCTCGTCAAGAGGACCTCCCAGGCGATGGAACACGCTTGCCGCGCCAAACAGCACGTGGTCAATACGGGTATCCCCATACAGCTTCAAGCTGCGCACCTTTACGTTTTTAGCAGGGAAAATCTCCTTATCGTCAAAGGACACCACGTTGGCATCGGCATATTCCTCCAAGGAAAACTCGCCAATGATGGCACTTTCCATACGGAATGCCTTTTTGGACGCCTTATAGAAAGGAAGCGCGTACGTCACGAATGCCGAAACGGGAATACAGAAGAGCACTGCCTGCATTGCCATGACCAGAGCGGAAAGCAATTTTCCGCTTCCCGTGCTTTGCCCCGAGAACTGATAGCCCAGCACGCAGAACACAATGCCCGTCAGCACCGCTACTGCCGCAACGATCATCACACTGCTCTTATAGCGGGGTTCTCTTGCGTTTCTCTTTGCAAAATTCTTCACAAACGCCGTCTGTCCCACACCGAAAACGCCGGTATACTCATCCAGATACTGTCCAAACACTTCTCTTTCCAGCGCCGCATCCCCCGAGGTACGGTGGGTCACCGCATATTTTGGTCTCTTGGAGCTGACGATCTTAAAGGAAAGAACCGTTCTTGAAATATTCATTCTGGTAAACAGCACCGCCATCAGTGCCGCCAATGCCAGCGGGAGATTATAAAACGGTGCCTGTACGTTGTGGCAGAAGATCAAGCCAAACTCATAAAGCAATGTCACGCTGAAAAGTGCCGCAAAATAGATCTGCGGTGCAGATCTGCCCGAGCCCACAGCCCGAAAACCTGCAAACAATTCTTTATAGCCAACTGCCGCCAACAGCATGGTCACCTGCATACCTGCAAGAGCCGTCATTACAGGGTAATTGAAGATCTCCTCCAAAAAGGGACCCACCAGCATCTGAAGCGACGCGCCGCCTTGCACTAAGATCGGCATGCCGATCTCCAAAAACGCCACTGCCAAAAACGCCAAAACGGCAAAGAGCAGACGGACATTCACAACGGTATACGCCGTCCTCAGCTTTTTGAAGAATCTGCCGTTTTGATCCGCCGAGACATATTCCTCTTTCACCGTCTCCGCTGTGGCGTCTCCTTCAAGGCTCCGCTCTCTAAGGCGCAGTTCTTCCGCGCCGATGGCATCCTCCAACTCCTTTTTGTCTCCAAAAAGCATAGCAATGCCGATATCCTTTTCGTCTGCGTGCTCCCGTTCGGTCATCTTTTCCTTAGCGGTCACCACGCGTTCCTGCTCGGGTTCTAAAACGTCTTGCACTGTGTCGTCAAAAGCCTCCGGCTCCTCTGGCACAGGATCCTGAACAGCCTCTTGCACAACCTCTTCGTGCCTTTTTTTCTTGTTTTTCTTTTTTCTAAAGAACCGTCTTTCTTCCGTTACAGGCTCTTTATCCAAGCACACCTCTTGCTCGGGAGCCGCTTCCGCGCGGACAGGCTCTTTTTCTTCTTCTCTTTCTTCTTTTTCTGCAGGCGGGATCTCTGCGTCTTTAACATCCTCACGATTTTTCTTCAACATCGTGCGATCCTCTTTG
>JAFTMP010000166.1 GCA_017452335.1 Clostridia bacterium | reverse complement strand
TCGTTACATTGTACCAGATGGAACCGCATTGCCATTTTTTAAAGTCTTTTGTTAAAACAACCTGATCGTTACGCTCATCATACTGTGCGTCCATCATGGTCCACTTGTCGGCTTCGAATTTGATCTGTGTGCCGTTTTGGGGCGTTTGCGCTACATCTGCACGAATATATTTTTCTACTGCATAGTGCATTGGGGATAAAGCTGCTATATGTGAGTGGAGTCTCTTTACGATATTATATCCCGATGCGATAACGAGGGTGGCATTTTCAATGATTTGGTGACTCACGGTGTTGCCGTAAGCGTCAAATTTCACCGCCAATTGACTCATATAATTTACCACATTATCACCGTCGATGTCTTCAAACAGAAATTCCGAGGGTTCTTTATAATACTCAAGCGACCATTGATTTATTTCCTCATTGATACATTTTTGGAATGCGCTTTTGCTTTTGGTGTTGATGTCAAAATCTACGGCAAAGGATAGGTCGTAGCGTGACAACCCCTGCAACATCTTTCCCGATACCTTCTCCATGTATGGATAGTTGGGCTCGCCGGTCAACGCATTATGAGTGGTTGCATCGTATCCGGCGATAGCATAATACTTCACCTTCGTATTAGCGTTTCCTTTTAATGGGGGCGATTGATGAAGACGTGCATATTCTTCTTTTGTTTCATCTATAAGAGGATTCGTTAGGAAGAAATCGTTGTTTTTTTCTCCGGTAAACAACATGCTGTCCTTCTGCAGATCAACATCACAAGGAAGGAATTGACCGAAAACATCCAACAGATCGGCAGCTGTTGAAAAGCCTGACCCATAGTGGGGTGTGCAAATGGTGATCAGCTTTTCCACATACTGATCGTTGATGTTTTCAATATAGTATCTGGACACCAAGCCTCCCATGCTGTGTCCGATCAATATGAATTTCGCTTCATTTGTTTCGGGGTCAAAAAGATAGCGTGGATCTACAAAATCAGCCGTGTCCTTCCCGCCCTTTGAGGCGGCGTCGATCAGACCGTTAATATACTGTGACAGACGCTTGGCGTTCATAGCCACCATATCCCCGTTGGGGTAATTGAAGGCAAAGAGATTTTTGTTTGGTTGATATCCCAGCTCCTCTACAAGATATTCCCCTAATTTGTCGTCTTTTACCGATGTGATTTTGTGGTTTTTGGCAGTTGTAAACAGCTCTTCTTGATCCACTCCGTAACAGGAATTCGTATCCATATCAATTTTTGTCTTGACACCGTAAAACTCTGACGTATTGCTGGCTCGGCCGTGCAAAAGAATGATCGGAACCTTATACGAGGTGTCTTGCGCTTGCTCAAAGGGAAAGTCGAAGCAGGAAACCAACGGAAGGCACATGGCAAAAACCAACAAAAAGCAAACTATTCTTTTCATGATGATCCTCTCAAAAACTTACATTAAAAATGCTTTGATCCCAGTCATTATAGCACAACGATTACAATTTTTCAATACTTTTTACGGCATTTGATGATGAGCGCTTGCGCAATGAGCGGAAGGGACTTAAAAGATTTTTGCGGACGATCCGTTACTACCCATAAAAGAACGCCGCACCAAGGGAAAAAACCCACGGTGCGGCGGTTTTGACAGGAATTTGATTTAAACGGTGATCTCGTTTCCGCCTGCAAGAGTGCTTCCCTCAAGCAGGGGGCGAATAACAGTGGTGACAAACTCTTCGGTCTGTGCAGGGGCAAGACCCACGTAGTTTTCACCCTTCAGAAGAGGCAGCAGCTCTTCCATGCTTACCCCAAAGGCGGGGTCGGCGCAGATGCGCTCCAGTAGGTCATTGTCAAGCCCCTCCTCCTTCACTCTCTTGCCTGCGGCAATGGAGTGCAGACGGATGCGCTCGTGCAGATCCTGGCGGTCGCCGCCCCGTCTTACCGCATCCATGAGGATGTTTTCGCTTGCCATAAAGGGCAGCTCCGCCATCATTCTTCTTTCCACCATCTTGGGATAGACCACAAGACCGCCGGTGACGTTGATGTACAGATTTAAGAGGGCATCGCAGGCAAGAAAGCCCTCTGCAACCGAAAGGCGCTTGTTTGCCGAGTCATCCAGCGTTCTTTCAAACCACTGGGTGGAGGCGGTGATGGCGGGGTTCATGGTGTCGGAAATGATGAAGCGGGCAAGGGCGCCCATTCTCTCGCTTCTCATGGGGTTGCGCTTGTAGGGCATGGCGGAGGAGCCGATCTGGTTCTTTTCAAAGGGCTCTTCCATTTCCTTAAAGGACTGAAGCAGTCTTAAGTCGTTGGAGAATTTATAAGCGGACTGCGCAATGCCCGAAAGCACCGACAGCACGCGGGAATCGAACTTTCTGGTGTAGGTCTGACCGGAAACGGGTACCACCTTGTCAAAGCCCATTTCACGGGCAATCATTTCTTCGGCTAACTTCACCTTTTCCCCGTCCCCGTCAAAGAGCTCTGCAAAGGACGCCTGCGTACCCGTGGTGCCCTTGGAGCCCAGCAGTGCAAGGCTTGATGCCACGTGGTCTAAATCCTCCAAGTCCAAGGTCAGCTCATACATCCAAAGGGTGGCTCTTTTGCCCACGGTGGTAAGCTGTGCGGGCTGTAAATGGGTGTACGCCAGGCAGGGAAGGTCCTTGTATTCCATGGCGAAGTCCGACAGGTTTTTGAGCACCGTGAGGATCTTTCCTCTCACGATGGCAAGGGCTTCCTTCATGATGATCATGTCGGTGTTGTCGCCCACGTAGCAGGAGGTTGCGCCTAAGTGAATAATGGGGCGCGCGGTGGGGCAAACGTCGCCCCATGCGTGGATGTGTGCCATGACATCGTGACGCAGCTTTCTTTCATACTCTGCGGCGGCATCATAGTCGATCTTGCCCACGTTTGCTTCCATTTCTGCGATCTGCTCGTCGCTGATGGCAATGCCCAGCTTCTGCTCGGCTCTTGCCAGCGCCACCCACAGACGGTGGAAGGTGGTGAATTTCATATCGGGGGAAAAGAGGTATTGCATTTCTTTACCCGCGTAACGGGTGGACAGCGGGCTGATGTAGCGATCGCTCATGGCTATCTTCCTTTCTTTTAAAGCATTTTCTCAATGGTTGCTAACTTCGCGCACAGGCAGAGAATTTCGCTTGCGGTGCGCAGCTCGCCCACGGTGGGATAAGAGGGGGCAATGCGCAGGTTGCGGTCCAGGGGGTCCTTTCCGTAGGGGAAGGTG
>JAFTMP010000165.1 GCA_017452335.1 Clostridia bacterium | reverse complement strand
TGCCGATTTTAAATTTATGGGGGAGCTTCACATCGCTCCAGCCAAGATAGTAGTCATCATGAATTTTGGTTGCCAGCGCCTGGGTATCGCAGTTGCCGAACACGCAGGTGGTGCCCTTGCAGGCAGTTACGGGACGCACCTTTGCGCCTGTTCCGCCAAAGCAAAGTCCGTGCGCTTGGGCATACGCCTCTGCTTCCTCGATCTGCTCATAGGGGATACCGGGAACCTCCACCGCCTGGCGGCTGGTGCAGATCAGCTTGCCGTTGCCGTATTGTTCGGCAATGGTTGCTAAATCCTTAAAATTTTCTGCTGTAAAAACCGTTCCTCGCGCCACAACGCGCCCCGAAAATAGCTCGGTTCCTCTGTTTTGTAAAAAACCCCGCGCCTTGACGGCGGTGATCTGTTCGTTTGTAAGCTTCATCGTCATTCCTCGCTTTTCTCATAGTGATAGAATTGTTCACCTCCCATTTTATCACCGAAAAGCATGGCTGTCAAGTCATTGCGCCATTTTTAAAATTCCTTGGCAGGTAAACGGAAAAACGAGTCCTTCTTGGAGAATTCCCATTTTCCCGTTGAATTTCCTAAAACAAAGTTGTATAATGTTGCAAAAAGATTACACGTTTTCATTTTTTTATCGTCTTTATCGGTGAAGAGACTCTAAAACGATCAGTCAAAGGAGGGATCCCATGGCAACAAGCACCCCGATTTTCAGCGACCGGCAAATCGTGACGCTCTATCTTGAAAGAAACGAGCAAGCCATATCGGAAAGCGACCGAAAATACGGACGGTATCTCTTGACGGTGGCACAAAACATCCTATCAAGCAAACCCGACAGCGAGGAATGCAAAAACGATACCTATCTGCGGGCATGGAACGCCATCCCACCCGAGCAGCCTTCTGATTTAAAAAAATATCTATCTGTGATCATCCGCCGTTTGGCGCTGGACCGCTACAGAACCATGCGCCGCGACAAGCGCGTGCCCTCTGAAGCTTCCCTCTCTTTTGAAGAATTAAAGGACTGTATTCCCGCAAGCGATCATCAAACAAAAGAGCTGGCGGGGCTGTTAAACTCCTTCATCTCCGCCCTGCCACCCAGGCGCCAATTCCTCTTTTTGGGGCGGTACTACTTTGCCCACTCGCTGGAGCATTTGGCAAAATTGCAGGGGTGCAGTCTTTCCACCGTGAACAAGGAGCTTGCCGCTGCAAGAAAGGACCTGCGCACACTTCTTGAACAGGAGGGCTATACGGTATGAAGCACGAAGAACAGATCATTGATCTTTTTAACGGTCTTGATCCCGCGCTGATCGACGCCTATTTTCAAAAAGAAGAAAAGCTCCTCAAAAAACGCAAAAGAGCCGTGATCTTAACCCGCGCCCTTTCCCTTGCCGCGTGCTTTCTGCTGCTTGTGGGACTTCTTGCCCTTTCCCCCCTGCGCTCTTTTTTCAAATCCCCTGCCCTATCCACAGACCAGCCGCAGGAGAGCCGTCCCGATGAGCAGGCAAGCGGGGCACACTCCAAAGAAAGCACCAACTTGATGCCCGAGCCCAGTCCTCCCTCTGACAGAATGTATTTCTCCTCCACCGAGCAGATGCTTGAATGGTTTTTCTCAAATACGGGGGGGCAAAACCAAGCTCTTCAGTTTGCTGAAAACGACGTGATGGGAGAGGAAACGGCAACCTTCGTCAAACAGATCGTTTACGGTGAAAAGCTTCTTCCCTATCCCGTGATCAACGGAAATCCGATCGTCGATAACAAGGATTATTCTCCCGTCTGGCTGTACGGATCAAGCGGTGAGCTGTTCGGAAAGACCTGCCTATGGTACCACTGTGCCGCAGGAAACAAAAAGGCAAACGTACTTTTGGCATATCTGACCGACGAAGAGATGGAATATGCAAAAGATCACACTGCCAAGGAGCTGATCTCCTTTATCGCGCCCGATTCGATTCTTATAAAAAATCCTGAAAAGCAACCCTCTATTTCCGATCTGCGGGAGATAGAGCTGGTCTTGTCTGATCGGACTGTCAACGCTTTTTGCTATACCGTGGACGGACGGAGCATCAGGACGATCTTTGCTTACGACGGTCTGCTGGTTTATACTTGGGATTGGATCGAAAATGGTTTTGGAAGCGCCCTTTGGAGCCAATTCGGCATAGAGTACGAAACCAACTCAAAAATCCACCTTGGAGATTGCGCCCTTGACACGGGACTCAATGAATTCTTTCCTTTAAAGGTTATGGGGCTGCCCGAATTCCTTCTGGCAGAAAATATGCGTGAGGACGAATTAAAATCCTTCCTTACTCTGCAGGGTGCGCATGCATTTCCCTATTTCGATCATCTGACCGAGGGCACGGATACCATAAGCGCCTTTATCAACACGGTAAACAGCGGCGGTTACTATGAAGTGAAGGACTTTGACGCTTACGGGGTGACGTATGATGAGCGCACAGGCAACTACCGCTTTATTTACCGCAAGGGCGACACGATCTACTGCTTTGACTTTGTGGAAAAGCAGTTTGGTTTAGACGAATACCTCAAAGCCTTCACAGATTACACCAATTACAATATCGAAGAAATTGGCTTCTATCCCTGGCTTACAAGTCAATCACTTGAAAGCGGCAATTACGACAAGAACAACGATCTGCACTTTTTTGTGCTCGATGACCAACACGAAGGCTTTTGTGTGTTCCTGCGCGTGATCAATATGGACGAAACATTGCTCGAAAACCGC
>JAFTMP010000164.1 GCA_017452335.1 Clostridia bacterium | reverse complement strand
CAGAGGGATATTATAACACCCCTTCGGAGCTGCGGGCATATCTTGACGCCCACAAGGGCAGGCTTTCCGATACCCAATATAGACTCCTTGATCAGATGGTGACCTATCTTGAGAATTCTCCCGAGGAAGCAGAGCAAGCCAAGGCGCGGGAAAAGCAAGCTGCGATCGAAGAGGCTTCCGGCTTGAAGACACTCCCTCAGACGGAGGTGAAGCAATGGACAGATGCGGAGGAAAAGGTGTTACAGAGTGCAGGTGAAGGAGGACTTCTTGCTATGGTTGCCGCGAATCCTTTGGTTGGTCTTACTGCTGGAGCGATTGGCGCAGTATATTCGGGAACGCACGATACCTTTGACAAGGGCGACAACTTCAATGTGAAGATCGGGGATCTGACCTATAAGGTGCAGTCGGGCGGTGAGAGTACGGATGCAAATGTGCTTTCGGCGGCAAAGAGCGTGGAGAACAATTCGGTGTTTGCTTATGATGAAAAGCTTTATTTGAAGCGGTCGGGCAAGGTGTACATCGTGGAAGCGAGAGATCTCACAAAGCGGGATCATTATGATAAGCTTTGGGCACAGTTCTATAGCTGACAGAAAGGAGGACACGGGGTGTCTATTTACCAAATGAGCGCCGAGGAACGGGCGCAAAGGGCGCAGGAAGCAAGAGCACGGCGGGAGGAGCGGTATACCTTGGCAGAGTATATGCGCGCTCAGAAACGGCAGGAGGAAGAGCGGCAGAGAGCCATCCGCCAAGCGCAGGTGGAGGAGGAAAATAAGATCAAGAGCGCCAATCCCTTGCTTCGTGCCATTTCCACCACAGGCGACATTGGCGCCAACGTGACCACGGGAGCACTGAAAAGCCTTGAGGGCATTGTGGATCTGGGCGCGGGTATTGTAGGTGCTGTGGGCGGTCTTGCGTCAAAAGACTTTCGGGAAGGAACAAAAAAGTTTATTTCCAAGGACTACACAGGCGAGTACGTGGGCAAGCCGCTTGATGAGCTGACCAAATACTCCTATCTTAACACCATGCCGGGGGGCAACATCGCAGAGGGTGTTGCCTCCGGTGTGGGGCAGATGCTCCCGACCGTGGCAATTACACTGCTGACCGGCGGCACGGGCACTGCCCCCTCCCTTGCGGGACAAGCGGCTTCTACAGCGGGACAGGCGGCGGCTACAGCGGGACAGGTGGCTTCCAAGGTGGGACAGGTCGCCAATATGGCGTATCTGACCACCTCTGCCGCAGGTAATGCTACAGAGTCGGCTTATCAAGACGGTGCGGACTTTTATAAAGGTCTTGGCTATGGCGCCGCCTCGGGTGCGCTTGAGGGCGTTACCGAGAAGATCACAGGCGGCTTTGGCGGGATCGTCGGTAAGGGTCTGCTTGACGATGTGGGAAAAAGCCTTGCCAAGAGCACTGTGGGCAGAGTGGCAAAGGAAGCAGTTGGTGAAGGCGCCGAGGAGGTGCTTGCCGAGCTGGCAAATCCTGCGCTCAAGAGCATTTACAAGGGCAGGGATGCCTTTAAGGAATACGGAGAGCTTGACTACTGGAAGGGGGTAGGCGAAGCGGGTCTAACGGGCGCGGGTACCTCTCTTGTTTACGGCGGGACCGTGGGGCACGGTGTGAAGAAAAAGACGGGTGTAAACGATGCGGTGACGGCTTCTCTTGAGGATCTTGAAGAGATCACGCAGAGAAGAAAAGCCTTTAATGTTTCGGGAACCCGTGATGAAACGCGGGAAGCGGTGCTGGGACGGCAGGCGGCGCAGGACTACAGACAGATCGAGGAGGTTTTGAAGAAGTCTGATGCTTCGTACCGTGAAAAGGTGCTTTCCAATTACGGACTCACCGATCTTTTTGAAAGTGACGGCAGTATGAAGGAAGAGCTTCGGGAGCAGGTGGAGAGATCCTTTGCCCCCGAGCGGGCGGTGGTGAGAGACGAGCAGGGGAATGAAAGAGAGCTCTCTCGTCTTGATCACCGATACTCTATGCTACAGGACGGCAAGGCAAGCACCCGCATTGAAGCGGAGGAGGCGCTCCGACGAAGTGAGGCGACGATCTCCTCGGGAGAGCTGAGCGCTACGGAGGCGGCGAACTTAAAGAAGGTACGCTCCTTTATTGGGCGTCTTTCCGATCGCGGGCTGGTGCGCTCCAATTTGGTGGTTGCCGATATGGCGGGCGAGGATAACGGCGCGGTCTTTGGCAATACCATTGTGCTGAACAGAAAGCAGCTCTCTAAGGAAGACGGTTGGGCGCGCACGCTCATCCACGAGGTGGAGCATCTGACCGAGGGGACCGAGGAATGGGAAACGCTGGCGCACTTCTTGCTTTCTTCGGGCAATAGTGATCCTGCCTTTGAAGCGGTGGCAAGAAACTACTTTAAGGGGGACGAGACGGTGGGCGAGAGTGCCCTTGCAAAGTTTAGAGCAGAGGGCGGAACCTTTGCGGAGCTAAACGAGCAGGAGCAGCTGTTCCTTACCGAGCTGATCGCTCACGAGACCGAGGTGCTATTCGGCAGCGAGCGGATGCTCAAGCGCCTTGCAAAAGAAAAAAGAAGCCTTGCGAAAAGACTTCTTGAGCGGATCGAGGACTTTTTCCGCATCCTCAAGATGAACAAAGAGGAGCGGAAGGCCTTTGTGAAGTTGGAAACGGCGCGGGGATATCTTGAAAAGGCGCTTTGGGCGGCGGGGGATGCTCGCAAAAAAGGCGATAGCGTTACTGAAAATGACGAAAGCGTTGTTGAGAAAGGTGATTATGTTGTTTCAAATGAGATGAATGCTACAACCATTCATAAAAACATGAATGAAAAAGAGCGATATTTGATTCTTAAAGACAAAACAATTCACATCCATAATAGCAAATCAGAAACTGAGTATGTAGATGATATAGTTGCATTACAACAGTTGCATCCAAAAGCTAAAAGCTCGGCAGAAAAAATTATAAAACCTTTGGTTAACAAACTCGGAATTACTACCAAAATGTTATCATCTCCGCCAGTAGAAATAGATTTCAACTATTCTATGGGAAACGGTTTGAAGGAAAGCTTGAGTAAACAATTACGATACGGAGGGAATTATAACGATTTTGCACATGCGCTCATAAATATTGATGAAATTTTAAAAAATGCTGTATTGATCGAAATTCATGATGATAAATATAAAGGGACAACACGGGAAGATGAGCATTTGCAATCAGTATATGTGTTGTTTAGTGCTATACGTCACAACGAAACGATTGTTCCGGTTCAAATGGAAATAAAAGAATCTTCCGATGTTGGAGGCAGGCTTTCTATGCTTGTTACGATGACAAAAATAGAAGCCGACGTCTTGGGGAGCACGCCAGATATAAATCAAGCCCATTCCCTGATATCAGCTTCTACACATAGTATAGCAGAAATCTTCAAAAAAATCAACCCGGCAGACAAGCATTTTTTGAAATATTTGCCCAACAATTTTTTGTCGAAAGAACAAATAATAGCCAAACAGGAGGCGTTGAAAGAGGATTACGACAGAATATCAAAATATCCTAAAAAATCTAAAGCGGATGCAGATTTTGAATCCTTCAGTGCTGAGGATTTCTTCTATGAAGCGGAACGTGAGAAACGACTTGCGGAAATGGACTTAAAGAATATGCTGCCGAACCGTGAGAAAAGCGAAAGTGCAGAAAAGGTGCCGCAACGAAAGAAGCTTACGGAAACGAAATTTGAGAAATCGCAGATACGTGGGGAAATTACAGCCGCGAT
>JAFTMP010000163.1 GCA_017452335.1 Clostridia bacterium | reverse complement strand
TTTATGAAAATACCTTCCCAAAAGCGCCTCTCTTGCAAGGCTCCCCTTAGCCGAACACTTGAGAAAATACCCGCCCTCCTTGTCAATAAACCACACCCGCGCCTGCGGGGAGCAGCTGCTGTCAAAAAGCGTTGCCCCCTTTAAAAAGGGGGCAAACCGGTGTGGGAACAGGGTGGGATCGCAAAGGATTTCCGTTTTTTTCATTTCTTCACCCAATGTATTTTATACTCCATGCGCGAAAGAGTCCTCTTTCGTGCTTATTCCTCCTTCAAGGGACGAAGCATCACCGCACGCACCGCAAGGGAGGGCGCCTGCCCGCCAAAAAGTACGTCGTAAACAGCCTCAACCAGCGGCATCTCAATGCCCAGGCGCTTTGCTTCCTCGGCAATGACCTTACAAGAGAAGATGCCCTCAACCGTTGCGGTGTTGTTTGCAAGGAATTCTCTTGCATCGTCTGCCTTGCCGATCTGCAGACCCGCTCTGTAGTTTCTTGAATGGACGCTAAAGCAGGTCACGATCAAGTCACCAACGCCCGTCAGTCCAAAGAAGGTCTCCTTCTGCGCACCCTTATAGACGCCATAGCGCACGATCTCGCAAATACCTCTGGTCACAAGGGCGGCTTTGGTGTTGTCACCGCCAATGCCAAGACCGTCGGACATACCTGCGGCAATGGCGATCACGTTCTTCACGGCAGACCCTACCTCCGCACCGATGGGGTCGGAGCAGGTGTATACTCTAAGATAGGTGTTTGCAAACCAATTCTGCACCTTGGTGGCAGTTTCCTTATCGGAAGAAGCGGCGCAAATGCCCGTGAGCTTTCTGACCACCACCTCCTCGGCGTGGCTGGGACCCACCAGCGATACGGGCGGGTATTTTCTGTCGGGAAACGCCTTATTCATCGCCGCATAAGGAAGCATCAGCGCTTCCCTGTCAAACCCCTTGGCAGTGTTTACAAGGATGGTTTCTTCTTCAAGGTAAGGGGCAATCTGCGAAAGCACGCTGTCAAGCGCCGAGGTGGGCACAGACAAAATCAGCGCGTCCTTGCCCTTTACCGCCTCTTCAATATCGGTGGTGGCATAAAGGCGCTCGGGAAACAGATGGTCGCCAAAAACAGGGGATGCCGTATGAACGGTGTTCAGCTCCTTTGCCAGCTCACTACTTAGCGAATAGACCGTTACATCATGAAAATTGTCACAAAGCACTTGCGAGAGTGCAAGTCCCCAAGTACCGCTGCCGATCACTGCTGCTTTCATCACTCTTGTCCTCTTTTCTGTATTTTTTATAACTTAATACTTTATTTGCAAAGCTCTTGCGCCAAAGCCTTGATCTCTTCCTTGTTCTGCGCATTTAATGCCGAGCGCAGGGTCACGGTGGTGTCGGTAAAGGTCAGCTCCTTGCTTGCTTCAAGCATAGACTTGATCTTTTTTGCCGCCACGGGCGCCCAACTTCCGTTTTCGATGATACCCACGGTGCGCTTTTGATAATTGCGCTCGGTGAGCTCATGGATAAAGTCTCTCATAAAGGGGAACACATCGCCGTTATAGGTGGTGGTAGCAAGCACCAGCTTGCCATAGCGGAAGGCGTCCTCCACAGCCTCGGCTCTGTCGCATCTGGCAAGATCGTTTACTGCCACCTTGGGGCATCCTGCCTTTTTGAGCTCTTCCTCAAGCAGCTCCATTGCCTTTTTGGTGTTGCCGTAAACAGAGGTGTAGGCGATCACAACGCCATCGCTTTCCACACCGTAGCTTGACCAGGTGTTATATAAGCCCAGGTAGTAACCCAAGTTTTCGGTAAGAATGGGTCCGTGCAGAGGGCAGATAACGGAAATTTCCAGTCCTGCCGCCTTGGCAAGCAGCTTTTGCACCTGTGCACCGTACTTTCCAACGATGCCGATATAATATCTGCGCGCCTCGCATGCCCAGTCCTCTTCCACATCCAGTGCGCCAAATTTACCAAAGCCGTCTGCCGAGAAGAGCACCTTATCGGTAAGGTCATAGGTCACAAACACCTCGGGCCAGTGCACCATGGGGGCTGCCACAAAAGTAAGGGTGTGTGCACCCAAAGCAAGGGTATCCCCTTCTTTGATCACGATACGGCGATCGCTGTAGTCACTGCCGAAGAACTGCTTCATCATGCCAAATGCCTGCAGGGAGGAAACCACCACAGCCTCGGGGTACTTTTCCAAGAACAGGGTGATGCTTCCCGAGTGATCGGGCTCCATGTGCTGAACCACCAGGTAATCGGGGGTGCGTCCACCCAGTTCGCCTTTCAGGTTTTCCAGCCACTGTGCACCAAAACGGGCATCCACCGTATCCATCACGGCAATTTTTTCATCCATGATCACATAGGAGTTATACGCCATGCCATTGGGCACCACGTACTGACCCTCAAACAGGTCCACCTCATGATCGTTGACACCAATATATTTAATATCCTTTGTAATATACATGTTTCAATCCTCACTTTATCTTCAAGGGTTTTGTGTATCAAAGTCCACAACAATAGTATTATACCATTTTTTGCAGTCAATTGCAATTCTGTTTTTGCGTTTTATCTGATTTTTTCAAAAAATTTCACAGAAAAAAGGCTCAAGGCTCTTTGGGCACAAAAAGCGTCATCTCGGGTCCCGTGTCCTTCATGAGCAGACGGCTGTTTTTGTATTTAAACAGCAACAGAGCCATCAAATAAAGATCCCCCGCACAACCCCCGATGTGCAATCCCAGCAGTGCCGCCGCCATCAAATAAAACAGGGGATTTACAAAATACAGCATAGCAGTTAAGGGTAAGAACAGCAGAGTAAACACCACAAAGGGCGCGCAAATGGCAATCAGTGCCGTTTTGCGGTATGTAAAAATATGGGGCACGCCGCAAAAAGCACAGCTCCAGCTAAAGCCGAAGGTCAGCTTTTCTCCGGTGAGCGACTTATAGGCAATGCCATGCACCAGCTCATGAAGCACAATATAGCCGATCACGGCAAGCATGAACACGCCCGACGCGATCATCCCGATGATGGGATCATATACAAACGAGATCTTGCCCAAAAGAAGAACGAGGATCGCCGCCCCCATCACTGCAATAAATACTATCAAGGCGATCAAATTTAAGATCAGCCCCATTTTCACATCCTTTGCATTTAAATGATACACCTGCTCGTAGTGTTCGGGCAGTGTTTTTTCAAAGTTTTGTTCCTTTTTCATGTTAATTCTCCTTTAAACCTTCTTTTTCATCCAAATATGCGCACAGCCCTGCTCATATTCG
>JAFTMP010000016.1 GCA_017452335.1 Clostridia bacterium | reverse complement strand
GTGCCTATGAAGGCGCACCGTGCCGTACAGCTTACCAAGGCGGATTATGAACGCTATGACTTCTTTCTCTGCATGGATGAAAGCAATTTGCGGGGGATGCTTCGTATTTTCGGTGCCGATCCGCAAGGGAAGTGCAAGCTGTTGCTTGGTTACACCCCGGGGGGCGGACAGGTGAGCGACCCTTGGTACAGCGGAGATTTTGCAAGAGCATTTGATGATATTGAAAGAGGCTGTGCCGGCTTTTTAAATACACTTACAGAAAGAGGAATAGGATGAGCAAGGTTTATTTTACAAAAGAGATCACGCCCGAGGCGGTTCTGCGCCTTTACGAGCAGGTAAAAGGACCCCTTTGCGGAAGGGTGGCGGTGAAGGTCCATACGGGTGAGCAGGGCAATCAGAACTTTTTGCGCCCCGCCTTTTGGAAGCCTGTGATCGGGGCTGTTGAGGGGACTGTGGTGGAATGTAATACCGCCTATGAAGGACAGCGCAACACCTCGGAAAAGCACAAAAAGCTCTTCAGCGCCCATGGCTGGACCGAGGGCTTTGCGGTGGATCTGCTGGATGAGGAGGGTCCCGACTTGGAGCTTTCCATCCCGCAGGGCGTGTGCATCAAGAAAAACTATGTGGGCAAGAATTTGGCAAACTACGATTCTATGTTGGTGCTCTCCCATTTCAAGGGTCACCCCATGGGCGGGTACGGCGGGGCACTGAAGCAGTTGTCTATCGGCGTGGCGTCCTCCTTTGGCAAAGCCTACATTCACGGCGCAGGGGAGCCCGAAAAGATTTGGAGTGCCGATCACGATTCCTTCTTGCGCTCCATGGCAGATGCCGCTTCCTCGGTGGTGGATTATTTTGAAGGAAAGATCCTTTATATCAATGTGATGAAGAATATGTCGGTAGACTGCGACTGCTGTGCCGTTGCAGAGGATCCCTGCATGGGGGATATGGGCATTTTGGCAAGCGACGATCCCGTTGCCATTGACAAGGCGTGCTTAGATCTGGTATACGCCAGCGATGACCCGGGCAAAGTAAAGCTGATTGAACGTATTGAATCGCGCAACGGCGCGCTGACCGTGCAGGCGGCGCAGGCGCTGGGCGTGGGAAGCACAGACTATGAACTAATTGAGCTATAAGGAGAAAAGACATGAAGAAAAAGATGCGTATTTTGTTTTCCTTGCTTTCGGCACTGCTTGGATGCTTTTTACTGCTGGGCGCCTTTGGCGTTTTTGCTTGGAAGGATCCCGACCCGATTTTAACTCTGCAGGCTGAGGACGGTATCCTTTCGGGACCCGCCAATGTGGTAGACTGGAAGGTTGGAAACATCGGCAAATGCGGCGGAGATTCCGAGGGTATGGTCACCTTTGAAAATCTGCAGATTCCCGCGGACGGCGAATATACCCTGCGCGTGCATTACTGCTCGGGCTCGGACGACCGCTATTTTGATATCGACAGCGATAGCGGCAGCTACAAGCTGGACTGCCCCTCCACGGGAAGCTTTAGTACCGTGGGCACGATCCTTGTGGACGTGGTTTTAAAAAAGGGCGGCACGCTGACCTTCGGTACGGAATGGTACGGCCCCGACCTTGACAAGATCGAAATTTTTGAAAAGAGCGCCCTGGAGGTGCCCGATAAGAGCTATGGAGAGGGCAACTACACTGCCTTTGAGGGCGGTTTGGTGTTGGATAGCAAAAACGGCTTGTTTTCGCTGAAAAAGGGCGATGTGACCGTTCTTGAAAACGCCCACGCAGAGACGATGATCGACGGGGTGCTCGTTGAAAGCGATGCCTTCTTAAAGCACGAGATCAGTGAGAATAAGGAAGCAAAGACGATCACCTTTACCCACAGCAACCATCCTTCCTTTGACGGAACGCTGGTGCAGGAGTTCCTTTTGGAAGAGGGCTATATTGTGACCCGCGTGACCGTTTCCTGCAGTGAGGAAGTGAGCACCAACTATATCAGCGCTCTGTCCTGCTACAAGCAGGGCATCAAGCTGGAAAACGGTGTCTTTTTGCAGGTGCCCTATGATAACGATGCTTGGGTAGAGCCCAAATTCCTCAGCTTTGGGGAGATTAAAAAGAAGGTCACAGGCTATGAGGTAGCGGCATTTTATAACAGCGAAAACGGTGAAGGCTTGGTGCTGGGCTCGATAACCCACGACACCTGGAAAACAGGTATTGAATTCCACGCAAAGGAAGGAGAGCCCCTGCTTCTAAACATCTTTGGCGGCGTTTCCGACACCAACACCAGAGACAAATCCCCCCACGGAAGCGTGTCGGGAAAGAAAGTAAGCTCGCCCAAGATCTTCCTCGGTTATTTTGAAGATTATAAGGATGGACTCACTGCCTTCGGTAAAGCCAATACCAAGGAGGTTCCTGCCAAGGAATCGGTAAAGGACGTGCCCTTTGGCTACAATTCCTGGGGGTCTCTACAGTCATCGGTAAGCTACAAGGATATGCTGGTGGTTTCCGATTACATCAAGACCTATCTGCAGGACAGCTGGAGCAAGGACGGCGCGGCGGTGTATGTGAATATCGACTCCTTTTGGGATCGGATCGTGGCAAATGACCCCGGAAACACCATGACGCTGGACGATGCCCTCAAGGCATTCGTGCTCTACTGCCATGAAAACGGACAGAAGGCGGGCATTTATTTCACCCCCTTCACCGCATGGCACGGCAGTGAGCAGGCAATTAAAAACGCCAAAATGGAAGGATCGGACTATACCTTCTATGATGCCGTTCTGCGCTCTGCTGACGGCAGTACCCTTTACGGCACCCTTGACGGCGCATTCCCTCTTGACCCCACCCATCCCGGCACCATTGCCCGCAATGAAACACAGCTACGCTATTTTGCAGAGCTGGGCTTTGAATACATTAAGTTAGACTTCATGGCGCATGGCGCACTGGAGGGCAAGCATTACGATGCCTCCGTGACCACCGGTATGCAGGCGTATAACAAAGGTATGGCGCAGATCTTAGAGCTTTGTGCCGATAAAATGTACATCAATTTGTCCATTGCCCCCCTGTTCCCCTATCAGTATGCAGACGGCAGAAGAATCAGCTGTGATGCCTTTGCCAGCATTGACAACACTAAGCACGTGCTCAGCCATTTGAGCGCCTGCTTCTGGGAAAAGGAGATCTATCCCTATCCCGATCCCGACCATTTGGTGGTATGGGGCGTTTCCGAAAGGGAGGCGCGTTGCAGAGTGACGGCAGGCGCCATCACGGGCACCAGCTTCATCATCAGCGATGATCTGACCGATATTCAAGAGG
>JAFTMP010000015.1 GCA_017452335.1 Clostridia bacterium | reverse complement strand
GATGTCGATGAGCACGAAATTGTTATCGTAAAGAGATTGCAACAGCTTTTCAAACTCCGAAACGGTCAAGCAGTCAATATCCAAAGCGCCCGATGCGGTGCCGCAACCCTTTGCGGGATTGTTGATGAGGCAATGGGTGAATACGTGGCGCACACTGCTTGCCGCAACCTGTACCGTTTCAATAGGCTCCACGGGAGTAGGCGTGGGGGTCGGCGTCGGTGTGGGCGTGGGCTCCACAGGTGAGGGTGTGGGGGTGGGCTCGTCCTTGGAGACGGAGGGGTCCTCAGAGGGGGAAACGGGCTTCACCACGGAGGGATCGGAGGGGTTGGAGGGATCGGGGGTTACAGAGGGATCTGTAACAACGCTGTCGGATGCAGAACCATCCGAAGGCTGCCCCGATACAGTTCCTTCGGGAGAGGAGGATGCCTCGGAGTCAACGGAAATACCGGGACGATTGCTGCAGGAGCAAAGACCTGCCGCCGAAACCAGCGCCAAAAGCAGGGCGCAGATACGGACTAAGGTTCTTGTTTTCATAACGAATCCTTTCTTTGGGTATATCTTTTCTCAATAGAGAATTTTTATTGTATTGTAGCAAAGAACTGTGAAGAACGATGGGAGAATTTGAAAACAATTATCCCATTTTGTCCTATTTTGTTTTACACGCCCAATGCACGATACTATGATCCATGTCGTTTTTTGAAAAGAAAAGTCAACGGTGATTGAAGAAAAAATAGTGAACCGATTGATTTTTTTGAAAAATAATGGTATACTGACCAAAACAGCGGAAAGGAGCGCAGTCCATGCCCAAAAAAGAACAAGAAAAGAAGAGAACCGTTTTGCCAAAGCAAACGCCCTGTGAGAGCTGTGAGTTCTACGACCAGGATGAATACGGAGACTATTCCTGTATCATGAATTTAGACGAGGACGAGTTTGCCTCCTTTGCTCTGGGGAACACAGGAGCCTGTCCCTACTACCGCTTTTATGATGAATACAAATTCGTGCAAAAGCAAAACTGAGAAGATTTGCTCACCGCGCCCTTGTTTTAAATGGGGGTGCGGTTTTTCTTTACGGGCTTTTGCCGCTCGCCCTTTTCGCCCGGCTGGATGCTTTTTTGCGGGGGCGCGTAACGCTCGTCCAGCAGATAGTCAAGATCGGGTGTTTCCAGTGCATCAAATTCCTCTTGCGTGATGCCGCACAGCTCCAAAAATGCCTCCGGCTGCAGGATCTTGGTGCGGAAGATGGCACGCTTTTTTTGAATGCGGGCGATCTCCGGATTGGTTTTCAGTGTACCGTCATCGTGATACACCGGGAAATTGACGAACAAATTGCAATCCTCGGGAGCGGTATAGTACCTGCCGCCGCAATCGCAGATGAGCTGAATGAGCTTGATGGTATTTTTATAGTGCCGTTCGGCGTACTTTTCGGGGATACATACCCGTTTGCCCTTTAAAGCTTGCCTATACACTCTGCGGGAGGGCTTCACATGCTTGATGAAGCGCAGGTACAGGATGCGGTTTTTGCTTTTGGGCGCGATCCTGTCGGATTTGTCCCCCAAAATGCGCACGATCACCTTTTTTTCTTCAAGCACTCGTACAAACACACGGTTGTCGATGAGATCGCCCGTGCAGGAGGGATACTCCTCTAAAAGCTGTGCGGGGCTTTTTCCTGTTTTATTACAAAGTCCCTCCAGCACCTTCATGGTCAAAAAGGCGTCGTCATCGCTCTTGTGCACCTCTTGATGCACCTCCTCCATATACATGGCGGCGGCGTCGGAAAGAGAGAGCTGCTTGGACTGCTCGGTGGGTGTTTCGATAAAATGATGCATTTTTTGCAGATCGCAGTAAGAAAAATTGATGCAAGGCATCTTATAGCGCTCAAATTCACAGCGCAGATAGGAGGCGTCGTTGTCTGCCGCATAGCCGAAGATCAAGGTGTCGGGCATGGTAAACAGCTTTTTGAGCTGAGGATATACAGAAGGGAAGGAGGGGGCTTTTTTAAATTCCTCCTTGCTGTACGCCAATTGGATATAGGGTCTGTTTTTTCTGCCCATGAGCAAAAAGGGGGCTTTGGGATTGACGATCAGATCTTCTTTTTCAAGAATTTCAAAGTGTTCGTTGGTGATGACATAGCCAAAGGAGCAAATTTTTGCCTGTCCCTCTATACAATTTGCGCATTCAATGTCAAAAAATACGTAGTTCATCGCTTTTCTTTCGCTTTTTGCCGCGCGCCTTTCTGTTGTGATCCTTCAAGGTATAGTGTACTTGATTCTTGCCCTCTTGTCAAGAGAAAAAGGAAAATCCGCAGAATTTTTAAGAGCTTTTGCGGCGCCCTGCGGGCAGCAGCTCCCCTGCCATTGCCGCACCGATCACAAGAATTGCGCCGATGAGCGCGGGCACGGAAAGGTATTCCTTTAGAAGCACTGCCGCCCACAGCACGGCGGTGGCAGGATCAAGATAGGAAAGCAGAGCAACGGTCTGCCCCTTTAAGCTCATCATAGAGCCGAAATACAGCGCGTAGCAGATGCCGGTATGTACAATGCCGATCACGGCAAGCAAGATCCATTCTTTTGCACCGCATGAGGAAAGCGCCCCAAACTGTCCGCCAAAAAAGCAGAAGGGCAGAAGAGAAAGGGATGCAAAGAGCAGCTGCCACACGGTGCGCTCGTAGGCGGAAATGTCCTTTAGCTTTTTGTTTAAGATCATCACCGAGGCGTAAAGCAGGGCGGCGCCCAGCCCAAAGAGCACGCAGGGAAGACTTGCTCCCTTGCCCGATTCCAACACGCCCGACACCAGCACCATGCCAATCAGCGCTACCCCCACGGCAAGAAGCTTTATGGGGGAGAGCTTTTCTTTTAGAAGCAGGGGGGAGAAAAGAATAACGAAAATGGGAGCGGTATAATAGCACAGTGTGCCCACCGACACCGAAATGTCCACCGCTTCAAAAAGAAGCAGCCAGTTGAAGCCGATGCATACTCCCGAGATCAGCAGAACGGGCAGGTTCTTTTTCAGTGCGGAAAAAGAGAACTTTTTCTTGGTAAGCAGCATGAACACCGTTAAAAAGAGCACGCCCAGCACGCCGCGGATCAGCGCCACCAGGGCGGGGGGCAGGGGGATGTAGTGCTTGAGCACCCCTACCGTGCCGAACACCAAAACTGCAAGGAGCAGTTGAAGGATGGCTTTAACTTCCGTAAGAACAGTCGTTTTCATAGTACCTCGTTTTGGGGCGTTCCGTTTAAAAACGCCTGTAGATTTTCAAAAGCAATGCGTGCAAGGCGCTGTCTTGTTTGCAGGGGTGCCCAGGCAATGTGCGGAGTGATGAGACAGTTTTCAAGCCCCAAGAGCGCGCAATCCTTGTCCATGGGCTCCTTTTGCAGTACATCCAAGCATGCGCAGGCGATCTGCCCGTCCTTTAGGGCGCGGGCAAGTGCTTGCTCGTCCACCAGTCCGCCCCGTGCGGTGTTGATGAGCACGGCGGTGGGCTTCATGAGGGAAAGGCTTTCTTCGTTTATAAACCGGGCGGTCTGCGCGGTCAGCGGAGCGTTTAAAGAGAGAAAATCGCTGTGTTCAAGCAGCTCTTTTTTGGAAACGAAGCGCACGCCCTCTGCCTTTCGGGGCGTACGGGTATGCACCAAAACCTCCATGCCAAAGGCAAGTCCCAGCCGCGCCACCTTTTTGCCGATGCTTCCGTATCCCAAAATGCCCAAGGTCTTGCCCTGCAGCTCCGTTAGGGGATAGCGGATCATGGAAAAGGAGGGGGAGGTGGTCCAGTCTCCCTTTTGGGTGTCCTTTACGTAAGAAAAGGTGTTTCCCGCGCTCATGAGAATGAAGGTGAAGACCAACTGTGCCACGGCGTCACTTGAATAGTCGGGCACGTTGCAAAGGGTCACGCTCTTTTTTGCGGCGTGGGCGGTATCCACATTGTTGACCCCCGTGGCAAACACCCCTACGTAGGCAAGATTTTTGAAGGCATCCAGCACTCTTGCGGTGATGGGCGCTTTGTTGCACAGCAAAATATGGGCATCCGCGCAAAGAGGATCACCGGCAAGCGCCAGCATCTCCTCCTCGCTTTTGATCGTTCCTCTTTCAATGACCTGCCCTAAGGTCCCAAAGGGCGAGAGATCCACGCCTTCTCCCAGGGTCTCTTTGTCAAGCAATAGGATTTTTTTCATAAGGACTCCTTTTTGGGCGGTTTTATCCTTTTTTCTGAGCGCTTGCGTTAACCTTTGCACCGGGCTCCTTAAACTCGGT
>JAFTMP010000162.1 GCA_017452335.1 Clostridia bacterium | reverse complement strand
CTTTTCTATATAAAGACCTTTATTTTACACCGCCGTATTGGTTTTGCCGGTGTAGAAGTCTTCAAATACTTTCCAGTTGTTTTCGCTCAAATAGTCGTTCTTAATGTCCTTGCCCGAGAATTCGGAAAGCTTGTCCACAAAGGTGGTGAATCTTTCCCATCTTTCAAAATCGTTCTGGGTGTAGCCGTTATCCTGGAACCAATGGAAGGTTTCAATGAAGGGATCCCAGCCGAAATCATAAGCCATGAGCAGGAAGAGTCTTGCGGCGGCAAAGAAGCCGTAAACCGTCTCCATTGCGCCCTTGTGTGCATGGATATCCAGTCCCTCTGCCATGGTCTCATAAGTAAAGCAGGTGCCTGCCTGGTAGTCTGCCGAAGCACAGCCGAACACCAGTCCATCGGTCGCCTTGTGATCCTCGGTCAGCTTCCAGATTACATAGCAAAGCTTCAAGTCTGTCCAAGCTTCGCTTTCAAAGTTCCAGCCCCGCTGGGAGTCAAACATGTGTCCCATCTCATGCAGCATACCGAAGGACAGGTCCATGATGTTTAATTTCTCTGCTCTCTTTGCCACATTGGACATTTCGCTCTGCATGAAGCCTTTGCTTGCATTGATGAAATTGTAGTTATCGGAAACACCCGCTACATAGCCAAGGTCTTCCCAGCCGCTAATGACAAAAATATCATAGGGTCTAAAGCCTGTCAAATGCACCTCAGCTTCCACAGCCTCCTGCATCCAGTTTGCCCACTTCTTCATAAACTCATCGGTAAGACCTACGCCGCCCTTCTTTTCGGTGAAGGAATAGGGGATGCGCACGAACACCTCGCCCTTATCGGAAGCAAATTCCTCATACTCGGGGTGTGCTTCTGCCTTTGTGATCTTGAACAGCTGGTTCTGGTCCTTCTCATTGCGCTCTACCAGTGCAACAGCACCGTCCTTGATACCAAGGCAAATAGGCATATCCGAATGGCTTAGCATGGGCACGATTCTGCAACTGCCGTCCTCGTAGTTTTCAACGGTCCAAAGCTGTTTGTCGGTAGCGTTATATCCGGAGTTTTCCAGCTTCAACTTTGCCGTCTTGGGCAAGAAGGAGCTGATGGCAAGTGCCTGTCTTTCATCATCGCCTCTGTAGATGGCATAGTAACGAACCTTAAAGCCATCCTCTACGCGCTCTTTAAGATGGAAGGTAAAGCGGGAGCTAAGCTCATTTTGCTTGTAGTCCAGCACAAACTGATTGGTTCTGTTCAGACACACCTTCTGTCCGCTCAGTGTCTGAATTTCATAAACACCGTACTGCTGTTTTAAATCCTGATCCGCATAAGGGATCTCGGGCTCTTCTGAGGAAACCGACGATTCTGCAGAAGGAACGGAGGGCGAAGGAGTGGGGGTAGGCTGCTCTTCTGTGTTAGTGGTTTGCTTCGTGCTGCAGGATGCCAACACAGTCAGCGACATTACCATCGCTACGATGAATGCAAGTATTCTCTTCATGTTCTTTAATCCTTTCAAATTCACTGTCGCTTATCAAATTATACTACATCGGTCTTTCTGCCGTTGAGATAATCGTCAAATACCTGCCAGCTCACGCTCAGATATTTTGTTTTGATATCCACGCCGGAATACTCGGTAAGCTTCTCCACAAAGATGGTAAACTTCTCCCATCTTTCAAAGCTCTGCTGGGTATAGCCGTTGTCCTGGAAATAATGGAAGGTCTTGATAAAGGGATCCCAGCCGAAATCATAAGCCATCAGCAAAAATTCCCTTGCGGCACCGTAGAAGCCGTAAACCGTCACCATGGCACCCTTTTTGGCATGGATGTTCAAGCACTCTGCCAGTCTTTCATAAGTAAAGCACTCCTTGGAGCTGCGGTAGTCTGCAGGTGCACAGCCAAACACAAAGCCGTCGGTGCTCTTGTGATCCTCGGTCATTTTGTAGATCACATAGCAAAGCTTCAAGTCTGTCCACGCTTCGCTTTCAAAGTTCCATGCGCGCTGGGAGTCAAACATGTGTCCCATTTCGTGAAGCAGTGCAAAGGACATATCGTAAATTTCAAGGAACTTCAGTCTCAAGGGCATCAAGGTCATTTCGGTCTTCATAAAGCCCTTGTCTACAATAATGGTATTATAGTTATCCACAACGCCGGCAACAATGTTCTGATCCTGCCAGCCGTCGATCACGATCACATCATAGGGAACGTAACCGGTGAGCGCAACCTCTGCCTCGTATGCTTCTTGGAAGTGATCGGCAAAAAGCTGCATAAACTCGGGGGTGAGATAGTTTCTCTTCACCTCGGTAAATTCAAAGGGAACGCGGATCACGATATTTCCCTTTTTGCTGGTATACTGGTCAAAACGGTCGCTCTTTGCCGCCTTTTCGATCTTAAACAGCTGGGTATCATCCCCGTCTGCCGCATCAGTTAAAACGACCTTTCCCTTTTGGATCGCCAGTGCCTTGCCCTGCTCCTTGTTGATGAGACGGGCATAGCCGTTCACAAAGGTGATGGACCACAGGGCGGAGTCCTTGGGTCTGTAGCGCTCCTGGGAGGCGAATACTCTGCCCGAGCTTTCGCGGTACGCCAACGCCTTGTTCTCATCGTCGCCCTCGTAAAGCGCATAATAGGTTTCTCCATCGTCACCTGTTTTTTCATGGATGGTGAAGCGGCGATAGAGCTCCTGTGTTGGGTTCACGCTCACGTTACCAAGGCGGATACCCAACTGGGAGCCGTCCTTGCAGGTCAGATAATACACGCCGTAAGCAAGCTCGCTGTCCTCTTCCGTTGCCTGCGAAGAGGATGTAACCTTATCTTCGGAAACCACCGGCTCCAACACCGTGGGGCTCTTTGAGGAAGGCTCTTCATTAGCAGAAGGGGTGCTCTCCTCTACTTCTGATTCCTTGGGCGCAGTGGTCTGCTGGGTGGTACAGGCGCAAAGCACCGGAATGACCATCAGCAGGGTCAGTAAAATTGCAAGTAGTCTTTTCATAACAGTTTGTCCTTTCAAGGTGTATATTTTTACAATCTAATGATACCATCAACACCCAAAAAAGTCAACGGAATATTGGAGAAAAACATACTTTTTCCCACAAAACCCGCACATTTGATAAGAAGAACACGTTTGCACAAGAGAGCTGTACTCTTTCCTTTATTTTATCACTAAAAAAAGCGTCGTACAATAGACGATATTTGAAAATCCATTGCAAATATTACAGTATTCACCACCCATTTTCAAAAACTCGCACCCGCTCATAAAAAAATCGGCAGGAAGCATTACTTCCTGCCGATTTTTTAACAATGCTATTTTTTAAATGGATCGTTGGACAAATTAGTACATACCGCCCATGCCGCCGCCCATACCTGCGGCAGGATCTGCCTTTACAGGCTCGGGTTTGTCAGCCACCAGCGCCTCGGTGGTCAGCACAGTGGATGCGATGGATGCCGCATTCTGCAGTGCGGAACGGGTCACCTTGGTGGGGTCAACGATACCTGCGGCGATCATATCCACATACTTTTCAGCGTACGCGTCAAAGCCGTAGTTCTTCTTGCCGGAGGAAACGATCTTGTTCACGATCACAGAGCCCTCGAAGCCTGCGTTTGCCGCGATCTGTCTAACAGGCGCTTCCAGTGCCTTGAGCACAAGCTGAACACCGGTCTTTTCATCGCCGGTGGTGGTCTTCAAGAGAGCCTGCACGTCCTTGAGGACATTGAGATATGCAGTACCGCCGCCTGCAACGATACCCTCTTCCACAGCCGCTCTGGTTGCGTTGAGTGCGTCCTCGATGCGCAGCTTCTTTTCCTTCATTTCCACTTCGGTAGCCGCACCAACCTTGATCACTGCAACGCCGCCTGCCAGCTTTGCAAGGCGCTCCTGCAGCTTTTCTCTGTCAAAGTCGGAGGTGGTGGTGGCAATGTTCTGACGGATCTGCGCCACTCTTGCCTTTACCTCTTCGGGATCGCCCTTGCCGCCTACGATGGTGGTGTATTCCTTATCCACCTTCACCTGGTCTGCACGACCCAGCTGCATAATGGTGGTTTCCTTCAGCTCCAGACCCAGATCTGCAGTGATCACTTCAGCACCGGTCAGGGTTGCGATGTCCTTGAGCATTTCCTTTCTTCTGTCGCCAAAGCCGGGCGCCTTTACTGCTACGCAGTTGAACACGCCTCTGAGCTTGTTGAGCACCAGGGTGGTCAGCGCTTCGCCTTCCACATCCTCAGCCACGATCAGCAGCTTGCCGCCGCACTGAACCAACTGCTCCAGCAGAGGGAGAAGATCCTGGATGTTGGAGATCTTCTTGTCGGTTACCAGCACGTATGCATCGCTGATGGAGGCTTCCATCTTATCGGTATCGGTCACCATGTAGGGAGACAGATAGCCGCGGTCAAACTTCATGCCCTTTACCACGTCGATATAGGTCTGCGCGGTCTTGGACTCTTCTACGGTGATCACGCCGTCAGCGGTTACCTTTTCCATTGCCTCTGCGATCTGTCTGCCGATTTCAGCATCACCTGCAGAAACAGTACCAACTCTTGCAATGTCCTCCGTGCCGTTTACCTTCTGGGAGTTTGCCTGCAGTGCCACAACAGCCGCGTCCACTGCCTTTTGGATACCCTTGCGCAAAACCATGGGGTTAGCACCTGCGGTCACGTTCTTCATGCCCTCGTGGATGAATGCCTGTGCCAGCAGAGTTGCGGTGGTGGTACCGTCACCTGCCGCATCGTTGGTCTTGGTTGCTACTTCCTTTACAAGCTGTGCGCCCATGTTTTCCATAGCGTCTTCCAGCTCGATCTCCTTTGCGATGGTTACACCGTCATTGGTGATCAGAGGTGCGCCGTACTTCTTATCCAGTACCACATTTCTGCCCTTGGGGCCAAGGGTTACCTTTACAGTGTCAGCCAGCTTATCAATACCTGCAAGCAGCTTCGCTCTTGCTTCGCCGCCGTATGCAATTTCCTTTGCCATTTCTTCGTACCTCCGTTATCTCTTATTTATTCAACGATCGCCAGGATCTCGTCCTGCTTTACGATCAGATATTCTTCGCCATCCAGCTTTACAGTGCTTCCCGCATACTGTGCGGTGATCACCTTGTCACCAACCTTCACAGTCATGGGCACAAGTGTTCCTTCAACCATTTCGCCGGGACCTACAGCCACGACCACAGCCACCTGGGGCTTTTCCTTGCTGGTACCCGAGAGAATAATGCCGCTCTTAGTGGTCTCTTCCACTTCGGTCATCTTCAGAACCACACGGTCCGAAAGGGGTTTCAATGTCATTGTTTGTTCCTCCTATTTATTTCTCATAAGAATAAATTCAAGCTTTGGTTTTTAGCACTCATTTTGTCGGAGTGCTAAAAACTGTATATATTATAGCACACAATTTGAAATTTTCAAGTGTTTTTTTGGAATTTAACAGGATGTTCACATATTTTTTGGAAGCAGAGTGCTAATTTTTTGCTTTTCGCGTCTTTTTCGCCCCATTTTTTCATATGAATACAACCATCCCCGCTGTTCATGGGGAAATTTTTTCAAAAAGCACCGTACGGGAGGAGCTATGCGCTTGATCCTATTTGTCTGCGGGGGCATCCTATTGCCCGCTTTGCTGTGTATCGCAGGGCTCTATTTCTTCTTTTTCATGAACGGCAAGCCCTTCAAGGGATTTTTCACCTCCCTGCGCGGTCTTTCAAAGCGGGACAAAGCAGGACAATCACCGCTGAAAGCGGCAAGCATGGCGCTGGCAGGGACGCTGGGCGTGGGAAACATCGTGGGCGTGGCGGCGGCGATCAAGGAAGGGGGTGCGGGCGTCCTTTTTTGGATGTGGCTCTCGGCAGGCGCGGCAATGGTGGTAAAATACGCCGAAATTTTGCTGTCCATGAACCATCGGCAAAAAAGCGCTGACGGGACCGTAGGGGGCGCCATGTATTATATGAAAAAGCCCTGTTCCACCCTCTTTGCCGTCCTGTGCTGTATTTGCGCCCTCAGCGTGGGGTGCGTGCTGCAGGTGCGCGCTATAGCCGATTCCTTTTCCTCGGTTCTCGGCGCCCAGCCCCTTTTCATTTGTCTTCCCCTGTTTGCCATCATGGTCTGCTGTCTTTTGAAAAAGGGAAACAAGCTTTTTGACCTAACCGCACTCATTGTTCCCTTCATGACCCTACTTTACGTGGTGCTTTGTCTCTGCGTACTTTTCAAATACCGCACAGCACTTCCCGATGTGATGAAAGAAATTATCCGCGGTGCCTTCTCTTTTAAAAGCTCCCTGCTCGGCTCTCTTGCATCCACCCTCACTGTCCTCCGATTGGGGATCGTACGGGGCATTCTTTCAAACGAAGCGGGATGCGGCACCGCGCCCATGGCGCACGCCGCATCCTGCTCTAAAAGCGCAGACGCACAAGGGGCGCTTGGAGTGCTTGAGGTGGCAGTGGACACCCTGCTTCTCTGCTCGCTGACCGGCTTTGCGGTGCTGGTCTGCCCCCATGCGCGCACAGCCGCCTCGGGAGGCGAAATGGTTCTTCGTGCCCTTTCCTCTGTCTTTGGAAGGGCCGCGCAGTGGCTCTATCTGCCGGCACTTTTCTTCTTTGTCCTTGCCACGCTGATCTGCTGGGCTTTTTACGCCAAGCAAAGCATTTCCTACTTGACCCGCAACACCATCATCCGCTCCCTCTTTATGGCGCTCTTCTGCCTATGTATTCTCTTGGCACCCTGTTTTTCGGGTGACCTTCTTTGGCAGATATCCGATGGGGTGATTGCCTGCATGACACATTTAAATCTGCATGCACTGTTTTTAAAAAGAAAAGAGATCCGCCTTCTTTCCATGGGCGGATCTTCAAAAAGCATGTAACCTTGTACTTTTGCATGGGAAACGTAAAAATCGCCACCCGAGGGTGGCGATTTTTTATGTTTGATTGGTCACGCAAATATTAGTCAGCGTGCTTGGTGATCTTGCCAGCAGTGATAGCGTCAGCAAGGTACAGCTCGGAAGAGTCGGTCCAGTCAACCATTTCGTCTCTCCAGATAACCAGTTCATCAGTGGAAGCATCCAGAATGATGAAGATCATGTGGTAGGTGTTGGTGCCGCCGTCCTTCAGAGAGGGCTTGAAGCCTGCGCTGTAAACGTCGAAACGATACAGGTAGTTGTCACCGTAGGTGATAGCACCCCAAGGAGCGCCTTCGAATCTGATGTAATCATCGGTAGAATCGATTTCTCTGTAGTATACAACCCACTTGTAGCCGTAGTCTTCAGTACCGATACCGGGAGTGCCGTCGAACTCGGAAGAGTCCATGGTCAGGCACATATGGAAGTGAGCGTTCTCACCAACGGTGGACAGATCGCCAGCGGTGTAGGGCCACAGCTCGAAAGCAGAGGGGCTCTGGTTAGCCTTGTCCTCTTCGGTGGGACCATACTTCATGCCGCCATACAGACCGCCGGAGTAAACCATGGGATAGGTGTCGCCCATGTCAACGTTGGTCAGCCAATCCAGCCACTCAGTGCTGTACATGGGAGTGGGCTCGGTAACCTCATCTTCGGGAGAAGAGGGCTCTTCAGAGGGCTCTTCAGAGGGCTCATCAGAAACTACAGGAGCTTCAGAAGCATCGTTAGAGGGCTTTTCAGAAACTACGGGAGCTTCGGACTTGGATTCTTCCTTACCGGTTTCGCTGCCAGCAGGGGAAGAGGTTTCTTCTTCGGGTGCGGTAGTGGTGTTGCTGCAAGCTACCATAACGGAGCAGGTCAGAGCGAACAGAACAGCCATTACCAGAGCAAGAATGCGTTTGGTCATTTTTGTTTCCTCCAAAAATATAAATTTGATTGTGTGCGTTTGCACCACAGTTATGATACCACAGACAAGCCGTTTTGTCAATACCTTTTTTGCTTTAGTTTCCTACAGTTTTGTAACGTATTTTTGAACTTTTTTAGGCTTTTCACCGGATTTTTGTGGAATTTTTTTCCATTACATCCTGTTTTTCGGCTTCTTTGTGATATCTGCCTCCGTACAGTATATGTGGGTCGGCGGGCGCGGTGCATCAATCGTTTATGACAAAAACGGACGAAAGGTGCCAAAAACACCTTTCGTCCGTTTGCGGTTTTCAAGCATCAAGACTCCTTTTTCAGCCTTGCATAATTGCCCATGAGCTTTTTGACTCCCACCGTTGCAAAGTTGATCTCATACAGTACGTCTGCCCCCATAGGCGTTGCGCTAAGGATCTCTCCTTGACCAAAGGTGGAGTGCAATACCCGATCGCCCTGAGCAAAATGGGTGCTTTCAACCTTTTTCGCCACGGGCATCTCGACCTTTTCGCCAAGCACCCTGCTTCTGGCATTGTTCATCAGCTCTTCCTTGCGGTTGGCAATAGAACGGGCTCGGTTAAAGCTTTGCTCGGTCTCGTTGGAGATGAGCTGTTCGGGGATCTCCTTTACAAAGCGGGAAAGATGGTTATACTGGGTATGTCCGAAGAGCATACGCTCTCTTGCATGGGTCAGATACACCTTTTCCTTGGCTCTGGTAATGGCAACGTAGGCAAGACGCCGTTCCTCCTCCAGCTCTCTGGGCTGGGAAATAGCGCTCATTCCGGGGAAGATCCCATCCTCCATGCCGGGTAAGAACACCACCGGGAACTCCAAGCCCTTGGCAGAGTGGACCGTCATCATCACCACCGCGTCTGCACTTTCATCATATTTATCAATATCGCTGACCAGCGCCACCTCTTCAAGGAAGCCGTTCAAGGTGGCGTTCTCCTGCTTTTCGGCGTATTCCACGGCGTTTGACACCAGCTCCCGCACGTTCTCCAGACGGTCGATCTCGCTGATGCCTTCCGAGAGCAACATCGCCATATAGCCGCTGTCCTCAATGGTTCTTTCAAAGAGCACGGGCAAAGGCTGTGTGCTTCCGATCTTTTGCAGATTACGGATCAGCGCGCAGAACGCCCCCAGCTTTGCCGCCGCTTTGGCAAGCGCGGGATAATTTTCCGCCCGCTCCATCACCGCAAACATGGAGGTGCCCTCCACTCTTGCGATGTCCTCCACAGCCGAAACGGTGGAGTTTCCGATCTTTCTCTTGGGCTCGTTGATGATGCGCTGTAATCTCAGATCATCCCCCGGATTGTTGACCACGCAAAGATACGCAATGATGTCCTTGATCTCCTTGCGCTCGTAGAAGCGGGTTCCGCCCAAGATCCTATAAGGAATGCCGCTGCGGGCAAAGGCGTTCTCCAGCGCGTTTGATTGGGCGTTCATACGGTAGAGCACCGCAAAATCGGAAAACTTTCTGCTTCCGCTCTGCCCCGTTTGGGCACTGATCTTATTGACGATATAGCGCGCCTCGTCGTTCTGATTTTCCAGACGCTTGAGGGTAAGCAGCTCCCCTTGCTGTCCTTTACACCACAGCTTTTTTTCATGTCTGCCTTGGTTGTTTCCGATCACCGCGTTGGCGGCGTCCAGAATATTGGAGGTGGAGCGGTAGTTTTGCTCTAACTTCACCACTCTTGCCTGCTCAAAGAGCTTATCAAACTGCAAAATATTTTCAATGGTGGCGCCTCTGAAGCGGTAGATGGACTGGTCGTCGTCGCCCACCACCATCAGATTGCACGCCTCGCCCGTCAGCAGGCGCGCCAGCTCAAACTGCGCCTTGTTGGTATCCTGATACTCGTCAATGCAGATGTAACGGAATTTCTTTCTGTAAAAGTCCCGCACGCTCTCATCGCTTCTCAGCAGTTTTACTGCCATGCGGATGATGTCATCAAAATCAAGAGCACTTGAGGAGCGAAGCTGTTCATCATATAATTTATAG